>NZ_ADFP01000124.1 GCF_000177335.1 Pyramidobacter piscolens W5455 | reverse complement strand
CGGGGTTCCATCCCGCGCCCCCTCCGCCTCGTCCGGGCGGTCCCGGCGGCCCAGGTTTCCGTCCCGCGCCCCCTCCGCCTCGTCCGGGTGGTCCCAGCGGCCCGGGTTTCCGTCCCGCGCCTCCGCCGCCTCCGCACGGACACCGCCCGCCCCCTCCAAGATACCATCGTCACCGTGACCGCGACGATCTGTTCGTTGTGGGCGGCGCCATGCTATTGCTCGGAGCGATCCTCGGCGGCGCGAACTGACGCTGATTTCCAACGAAAAAGTATCGTTGAAAATGCCGCGTCGGCGGGCGGGCCGCGAAAAGCATGCGGCGATTTGATGCAGTTTTCGACGTTCTAAAAAGGGCGAAGGACCTGTGCCCTTTTTGACGAAAACTCAGGATGGACTTCACTTAAAATCGGCGATGTAACGAACGTCTCCCGGCAGTTTTTCTGCCGGGAGTTTTTTGTCGTCCGGTCATGAAGCCCGCAATTGAGAACGGAGAGGACCCGGAGCATTCGGGGCGCGCTCTTTTTCTGACGAGCGGGAAGGCTGCGCGACGGAATGCCGGCTGTGTTTTTCATGAAACCTATGACAGTGATTTATTTGACTGAAAATGTCAAAAATACGGCGTAATCCACAAGGACGGCGCGGCATGGAAGCTTTTGCGCCGAAAACGTTTATGGATTGGATCGTTTTCATTCTTTTCCGTTATTCTGCGCGGCGGCGGGGGCGTTGGGGATGCTGAAAAATGTTGCTTGAACTTTTTGCGCTCTCTGGTATCATGCATAAAGATTATAATTATTAGGCTGGAGCTGTCCGAAGAGGCGGAAGCCGCCCCGGGCGGTTTCCGTTTTTTCCCGCTCTGAAGGGACGTCGGCCGAAACGGCGGGAACGGGCTGCGTTGGCGTGGTCGCCCTGACAACGGCAGGTGCGGCCGGATCCAACGCGCGAGTTGATTTTATCGGAGGAGTGATATTTATGTGGGCGGGACTTATTCCCGGTTTTCTGTTCGGCTTTCTGCTGAAAAGGAGCCGCATGTGCCTTGCGGGCGGCCTGCGCGACGTGTACATGGAAAAGCGGCGCAGCGGCCTGATTTCGATGCTGCTGATCATCTTCACTCAGAGTGTGGTGTATTTCTCGCTGATCCGCGCCGGCGTGCTGGCGATGCCCGAACCCAAGGCGTTTCCCCTCGCGGCGACGGTCATCGGCGGTCTGCTGTTCGGTCTGGGGGCCCTGATCGCGAACGGCTGTATCACGACGACCCTGGTCAAGGTCGGCGACGGGCGTCTTGCCGGTTTCATGTCGCTGTTTTCGTTCATGATCGTCGGCGTGGCCAGCCAGAAGGGATTTCTCAGCCCGTTGGTGGCCAAACTCCGGGCCGTGGGCAAGGTTCAGGACGGCCTGCTTGCCGCCCTGCCCGTCGCCCCGCTCTGGGTCGCCGTTCTCGGTCTGGCGCTGGTGCTCGGCTGGGCTTTCTACGACCGCAAAACGGCCAAACCGCCTTTTGTCCTGCCGGCGCAGTATCACGGAGCTCGTCATCTGTTTTTTGAAAAAATCTGGAGCGTCTACGCAGCGGCTGTCCTGATCGGCGTTTTCGCGGGGCTCTCCTACGCGTTCAGCAAAACGATGACGGGGACGCCCAGCGCGTGGGGCATCACGGGCGGCGTCACCGGTTGGCTGAGGGCCATGACCGAGGGCGGCGCGGTCAAATGGGCGCAGTTCTTCGTGCTGGGGATCGTGCTGGGGTCGTTTGTCTGCACGTACGGCAGCGGAGAGTTCAGCTTCAAGGGCACCGACGGCGCCACGCTGCTGCGCGCCATGGCTGGCGGAGCGCTGATGGCCTTTGGTTCGGTGCTCGGCGGCGGCTGCATCGTCGGTCACGGGCTTTCCGGCACGGCGCGCCTTTCGCTGACCTCGTGGGTCGCGTTCGCTTCCATCACGCTCGGCATTTGGGCGGGCGTGCGTCTGTTCTACAAAGACGCCATCGTCACGAAAAAATAAAGGGAGGTTTTTGTTATGATCAAGCTTGACACCATGGGAAAAGACTGCCCTCTTCCTCTGATCGAACTGAAAAAGGCCGTCGCGGCCAGCCAGAAGGGGGAAGAGATCGAGATCGCCTTCACCTGCCCGGAAGCGGTGACCAATTTGCCCCGCTACTGCAAGGAGGACGGCCACGAGGTGCTTTCGTTCGAGAAGCTCGGCAACAAGGGCTGGAAGATGGTTATCAGGAACTGATACGCTGTTCCTGATAGAAAGTACTCACATAATTTGCCGGTCGCTGCGAGGGAATTCAGTCGCTCAGGACTATCTTTGCCGCCGCGCAGCCTGCTTTGCGAGTTTTCCCTCGCCGCGCCCTTCCGTTCAGCTTTTTGATCAAGAAATATAATATGAGCGCCTTCGCTCTCCGTTTTTCATTTGATCCTCCGCTGAAGCTGAAGGGCTCGCGGCCGCGCTTTTTCCCCGGGCGAAACGTTCCGACGGCGTTTCGCGCCGGGGATTTTATTTTGCGGAGGAAAATGGGAAGTTTGTTTTGCTAAAAAAAGCGCGGTCCGCGGCGCAGAAAAAATTTGCAAAATTTCTTCACTGACGGTATACTTACTTCCATCCGCAGGCAATCGGCCCGTTTGGACTGACTGCCGCGATGTGTTCCGAAAAAAAATTTTGTTCCGGGGGGACGGAAAGTTTTTTCGGCAAAATTTTGTGTGTCGAGAAGGAGCGAAGAGATTATGCTTGAGTTCTTTAAGTACAATTTCATGGCGGCGTTTGCTATCTGCGGTCTGATGTACGTCATCGGCGAATGGGTTTCCACGATCACGAAAGCCTGGGTTCCCTCGGTTTTTGTCACGGCCTGCCTGATGTTGCTGGGATACTGGCACGGCGTGCCTCACGATCTGGTCAGCAATTCGGTGCTGATCCCCTTCGGCGCGAGCACGGGCATTTTCCTGCTGCTGGTGCACATGGGCACGATCATCAGCTTCAAACAGCTGATGGAGCAGTGGAAGATCGTCGTTGTGTCGCTGGCCGGTCTGGCCGGCATGTGCCTTGCCGGTTATTTTGTCTGCCCGCTGTTCATGGATCGCAGCTTCGTCATCGCCGGCCTGCCGCCCCTGACGGGCGGCATCGTCGCCGCTTCGATCATGCAGCAGGCGGCTATCGCCAAGGGCATGACGGCCGTCGGCGTGTTTGCCATCGCCATGTACTGCGTACAGGGGTTCGCGGGTTATCCCCTGACGGCGATCTTCCTCCAGAACGAAGGGCGCCGCCTGATCAGGAATTTCCGCGCCGGCAAATCCGACGTCAACGGCGTCACGGAAGAGCAGGCAGTTCTGGCCGCCGCTGCGGTGCGGCGCAAACTGTTTCCGCCCGTGCCGAAGAAATTCGATTCGGCGGTGGTGGTGCTGCTCAAGCTGGGTATCGTCGGCTATCTCGCCACGGT
This sequence comes from Pyramidobacter piscolens W5455, assembly GCF_000177335.1. Lineage (NCBI taxonomy): Bacteria > Thermotogati > Synergistota > Synergistia > Synergistales > Dethiosulfovibrionaceae > Pyramidobacter > Pyramidobacter piscolens. Next base: position 67,134 of record NZ_ADFP01000124.1, on the reverse strand, counting down.
CATGGGCGGCATCTCCTTCGGCCCCGTCGGCAAGATCAGCGGGGCGATCTGGTGCCTGCTGCTCGGCGTGCTCTTCACGTCTGTCGGCTTCCTTGACGAAAATTCGCTGACGAAATGCAACTCCTTCGGCATCGTCATGTTCGCGCTGATGATGTACATTTTCGACGGTCTGAAGGACTGCACGCCCGAGATGCTCGGGACCATCATCCTGCCCCTGGTGCAGCTGATCGTCACCGGCGTTTCCGGCCAGCTGCTGTTCGCCTTCGTCGCGGCGAAGATCGTCAAGCTTTCCATCCCGCTGGCGTTCTCCGTCTCGCTGACCGCCCTGTACGGCTTTCCCCCCAACGCCGTCATCACCGAGTCGATCTGCAAGGCTCTGGCCGAAAACGACGAAGAGCACGATTACCTGTCGGGCATCCTCATGCCGGCCATGATCGTCGGCGGTTTCGTCACCGTCACGATCACGTCGGTCTTCGTAGCCGGGATCTTCGAGAAGCTGTTTTAAACTGAGTGCCGTCGCTGCGCGGAAAGCTGCCAGACCATGGTCTGACAGGCTTTCCGCGTCGGAAGTGATTGAAAGGAGAACTACGCTATGGACATCAAAGCTCTTGCCGAAAAGTACGAATCCTACATCATCGAACGCCGCCGCTATTACCATTCCTGCCCGGAACTGTCGGGCGAGGAGAAGGAGACGCGCGCGCAGCTTCGCCGCGACCTCGAGGCCATGGGCGTCACCGACATCAGAGAGCTGGAAAACTGCTGCGGGCTGACGGCCACGATCCACGGCGGCCATCCCGGCAAAACGGTGGCGCTGCGCAGCGACATCGACGCGCTGCCCGTAAAGGAGCAGACCGGTCTGCCGTTCGCCTCGAAAAACGAGGGCAAAATGCACGCCTGCGGCCACGACAACCACATGGCCATGCTGCTGGGCGCGGCGCAGATCCTCAACGAGGTGAAAGACGAGCTGTACGGCGACGTGCGCCTCATCATCCAGCCTGCCGAAGAAGTGGCTACCGGCGCCAAGGCCATGCTCGCCGAGGGCGCGCTGGACGGCGTCGAGGCCATTTACGGCGCTCACATCTGGGGCGTGCTGGAGAGCGGGCTGATCGACGTGACGCCGGGCAACCGCATGGCCTGCTGCCATCAGTTCAAAATTACTGTCACGGGCGTGTCGGCTCACGGCTCGGCTCCGCATCTGGGCATCGACGCCATCGCCGTTTCGGCGGCGATCGTCAACAACTTGCAGCAGTGCGTGTCGCGCATGAACGACCCGCTCAATCCCCTCGTGCTCACGGTGGGCACGGTTCACGGCGGCGACCGCTGGAACTGCGTGCCCCGCGAGGTGGAAATGGAGGGCACGGTGCGCACCTTCAAAGCCGATACCTCGGTGGAGGAGGCCATGCGCCGCGTTATCGCCGACACGGCCTCGGCCTTCGGCGCTGCGGGCACGCTCGCATACAAGTATCTGACCCTGCCCGTGATCAACGAGGACGAACAACTGAATCGCATTGCCCATGACGCCGTAGTCAAACTGTACGGCGAGGAAGGCATCGGGCACATGCCCGCGATCATGGGCAGCGAAGATTTCTCGTGGTTCGGCGAGAAATGCCGTTACATCTTCGGTTTCATCGGCAGCCGCGACGAGGAAAAGGGCTACGTTTACACGAACCACCAGGAAAAGTACGACGTGGACGAGCGCGTCCTCAAGCGCGGCAGCGCCGTGATGGCCCAGTTCGCGGCGGATTTCCTGGCCGAAAGCGTCCGTTAGCGCGCCGCGGGCGAAACGCTGCGGAGATGTCGGTATCAATGTAAATATTTCTCATGAAAAAGAGCCTGATGGTGATCATCAGGCTCTTTTTCATGAGAAATTTTCTTTGAAAAGGGCGAAGCGATCCCCTGACGGGCGTCTTGGTGACGGAAGTTGCCCTTTTTCGCTCGCGGCGGCGCCTTCTGTACCCGGAGGATCGCAGAGACTGGGTTTTCTTGCGGGAGCGGTCTAGGCCAGCAGTCTTGTGCCGGGATAGGCTTTCAATCCTTCGCCGAGAATCGCAATGGCGCGAGTGAGGTCGGCGCAGTTGAGCACGTAGGCCAGGCGCGCTTCGTCCGCGCCGAGTCCGGGCGTGGCGTAAAAGCCGCTGCCGGGCGCGAACATGACAGTCTCGCCGTGAGAGTCGAAATGTTCCAGCAGCCAGATCGCGAACCTTTCGGCGTCGTCGATGGGCATTTTGATCATCACGTAAAAAGCGCCCTGCGGCAACGAACAGACGACGTCGGGAATTTTGGCGAGCTCGCGCCGAAGCGTGTCGCGTCGCCGGCGGTACTCGGCGTTGACGCCGTCGAGATAGCTTTTCGGCGTGGCGTAGAGCGCGGCGGCGCCGATTTGTTCCAGCTCGGGACAGCACAGGCGGGCCTGGCAGTATTTCATGATCTGGGCGCAGAACTCTTTGTTGCGGCTCAGCAGCGCGCCGATCCGCGCGCCGCAGGCGCTGTAGCGCTTGGAGAGCGAATCGACGAGCACGAGATGCTCGTCCAGTTCCGGCATGGCGCCGAAGCTGCGATACGAAGCTTCGTAGACGAACTCGCGGTACACTTCGTCGGCGATCAGCGCCAAATTATGACGGCGCACGACGCGCGAGATCAGTTCCATCTCCGCGGGCGTATAGACGCGCCCCGTGGGATTGCCGGGATTGGTCAGCAGTATGGCTTTGGTGCGCGGCGTAATGCCTCGTTCCACGTGCGCTTCGTCTGGCAGCGCATAGCCGTTTTCGGCATGCGTCGTAATGGCGCGAACGGTGATATTGAGCGCTCGGGCAAGCGCGTTGTAATTGGCGTAAAAGGGTTCGAAAACGAGGATCTCGTCGCCGGGATCGCAGAGCGCCATCATGGCGATCAGCAGCGCTTCCGAGCCGCCGTTGGTGATGGTGATCTGTCCGATGTCGTAATCCATGTTCCAGCTCTGATAATAGGCGCGGATCGCTTCGAGCAGGCGCGGATTGCCGTGCGAGTCGCCGTAGGCGATGATTTTTTTGTCGAAGCGGCGGATCGCGTCGAGGAAGCCGGCGGGCGTCTCGATGTCGGGCTGACCGATGTTCAGATGGTAGACTTTCTTGCCTGCGGCCTTTGCCGCGGCGGCGTAGGGGGTCAGCTTCCTGATGGGGGACGCGGACAGGCTGCTGATTCGTTCTGAAATGATCATTGTCAATTCATCTCCTTCGGAATTTGGTGAACAGCGGCGCGAAGACCCCGGCCTTCGCATGCGTGTTCCTTGTGAAATAAACGTGCTTCATAGTGCCTCGAGAAATCGAACCGTCCTGACACAATATAGCAGCTGATACTATTTCTTGATAAAAAGCGTTAACATGGTCCACTGGGCGCTGCGAGCGACTGAACTCCCTCGCAGCGCCCTTGCGTTTGGCATTTTAATCGAGAACCAGTATGACAAACTGGAAGGCATCGTATCCGAGATTTCCGCCGCGGCGTTCTTCAAAACGCGGCGGCGTTATGCCGGATCACCTGAGCATCCGCCACAGGGTGCTTCTGCTGATGCCAAGGCGTTTGGCGGTTTTCGTCTGGTTCATGTTCTCCTGCGCGAAAATTGCCGTGACGATCTCCCTGACGATCTCGTTCAAAGGACGGTTCAGGTTAAAAGCGGCCGCAGCGGTGGGGAGCAGCTGATGACGCTCCTCCGCCAGAACCTCTTCCGTCGCGCTGGCGGAAATGTAGGACATCTTGGCGGAGACCACGAGACAGCGCACCACTCTGACGAGCTGGTCGATGTTCCGCTCCCAGGGAAACTTTTGGAGCAGCAGCATGGCTTCGGGCGTGAACCCCACGACTTGGGTGCCAAGCCGGGCGTTCAGCGAGTTGATGTAAAGCCCTACCAGGGTGGGAATGTCGCCGCTGTGCCGTCGTAGAGGCGGGATTTCGACGGTAAGGCAGGAAAAGATTTCCCTGAGATAGATGAAGAAGCTGTCGCGCTCGGTGAAGCCGTCGCCGAGAGAACAGGAAAGGATGAACTTGTTTCGGCACGCAACGGCGGTGTTCCCGAAATAGTTTTCCAGCCTCAGGCGCTGTTCGGGCGGAATGCGTTCGACGCAGCGGATGTAAAAGGTGAGACCGTTGTCGCGGAGCGGGGAGTTCTCGTTTTCAAGCAGATACTCCCAGTGAGATTCCGTCATCATCCTGCAGTCGATACGGACCAAGGAGCTGCGGCGCCGTCTGCTGTGAGCGTAAATATAGTGAGCGAAACGGTCTTTCCCGGTCCCGGCCTCGCCCACCAGAAGCACCGGCTGGTCGATGGCGGCGCAACGGTTGATGCGGTGAATGACCTTTTGCATGATCTCGCTCTCGCCGAGAAAATTTTCGAAAGGCGCCGTCTGAAGGGCTTCCTCCGGGTCGTAATACCGCAGCGCCTTGTTGCCAAAGGGTTCCGCGTAAGGCTGCCGCGTCAGCGTGTAGACGCAGTAGTTTCGTTCCCTCGAGACAAGGGCTTTGCCTTCGATGGAAACTCGCTGCGCGTCAAGGCGTCGGACGAGATGCAGGTTCTCTCCGGAAAGAATCGAGGGGACATTTTTTTCCAAGGTGGACCGAAGTTTCTGCGGGATATCCTTCAGTGTGGAGAAGCAAAGTTCCCGGCGGTCGCCAAAGACGATCAGGTTGTCGTTGAGGCTGTTGAGCAGGGAATCGAGAAGATTTTTGCTTTCCTGCAGGTCGCGGTAATAACTTTGCAGGTGCAGCGCCCTTTGGAACGCGTCTTCGATGCTTTCCATGCCTGAGGTGACCAGGATTCCGTTCATATCGAGCTTTTGGGCGATGATGGCGGTGATCGTGTCGCCGACGACGATTCGGCGCCCTTCCTTTTTGAGTTTTTCGAGCTGTTCTCGCGCTTCGTCGGCGCTGTGGATGGTGATCACGGGAGTCGTGTACTGAAGCAGGTCGCAGAGCGACGAGGCGTTTTTTGTGATGCTCGGGTAGCCCATGATGGCAAAGTCGTCGGAGAAATTGCGGGCCAGCCGGATGGCCCGCAGGATGTCGCAGACCGAGAGATCGATCTCGCAGACGGGAATGGAGAAATGCCTGCGGATCTCTTCGGCCGTGCCTCCTCGTGAGATGATGGCGTCGATGCTGGATTCGAGGTGCTCCGAAACGGCTCTGACGCCGTCGGCCAGATCGCCGACGCGGATCACGAGCTCCAGGTCGCTGCGGCGCGCGGCAATGTTCATCATGACGTCGCGCATTCCTTCGTAGGGGGCGATACAGAGCAGACGAACCTTTTTCAAAATACGACACCTCCCAGGTCAGTATGTTTTATTCTAACACAAATTTCGGAAATGGACGAAAACGGAACGGGTCTGCGATTTTATGAGCATGGCTGAGCGGCGGCGCGGAACGCTCGAGCGAAAGCGCGCATTCCAGGCGAGGCCGTGATCGTTTTTCCTTCTTGTTTCAAAATAAAACACATTGTCGAAAAGAGTTTCATAATGAAACTGAAAAAAGAATATCCGCTCTTGTTTACGAAATATTTTTTTCTTATGCTTTTGCGTAGGAATCAAAAACAAGAGAAAGAATCGTTGAAGGGAGCTGATGATATGCTTCGACTGCTGATACTGGCCGACGATTTTACGGGGGCGCTCGATTCGGGGGTGCAGCTGGCTCAATGTGGAGCGCACACTCACGTGACGACCAATCTGGATGTCTCCTTCGATGCCTGGAAGGACGACGCCAGGGATTCTGTCGTCGTTGTCGACACGGAATCGCGCCACATCGATCCGCGGCGAGCCTTCGAGATCGTCCGCGACATCGCCGGACGTGCCGTGAAAAGCGGCGTTCCCGTAATTTACAAGAAAACCGACTCGGCACTGCGCGGCAACATCGGGGCAGAACTGGAAGGCGCTCTGGCCGGCAGCGGAGCGAAGCGCCTTCTGTTCGTCCCTGCGTATCCGAAATTGAAGCGCCTGACCATTGAAGGAATTCAGTACATTGACGGCGTTCCCGTGAACGAGAGCGTTTTCGGCCGCGATCCCTTCGATCCCGTAAGGGAATCGTCGGTGGCGAAGATCATCGGACTTCAAAGCACCCTTCCCGTAGTATCGGTGGCGGAGGGAGCGCCGATTTCGGTGACGGCGGAACGTCGGGAGATTCTCGTTTTCGACGCTTCGTCAGACGAAGCCTGCGCGGCCATCGCAAAACAGCTTGGAGAGATCAGGGAGACCACCGTTTTGGCTGGCTGCGCCGGGTTCGCGGGGCATCTGCCGCAGCTGCTTGGCCTGCGTCGTCCCCTTCCGCCGGTGACGCTTGAGGCGCAGGGACTTCTGGTGGTTTCGGGAAGCCTGAACCCGATCACGACGGCTCAGCTGGAATACGCGCGCAGTTCGGGTTTCGACGCCTATCGGCTCACCTCGTCGCAGATGCAGGAGGGGATTCCTGCAGGCCCCGAGGGTGACAGGATATTGGACGATATTGCGACGCTTTACGGGCGGAACAAGCGGCTTCTTTTGTACGGCGCGCCGCCGGAAGAGGGGGTGGGTTCCGCCGCTTTGGAAGAAAAGAGCCGCGCCGTGGCCGGTCTCCTCGGCGAGCTGGTTCGCCAACTGTACCGCCGCGGTCTCAGAGGCGTTTTCGCCGTGACTGGCGGGGATATCCTGAGCGGCGTGCTGGCCCACATGAAATGTTCGCGTATGCGCCCTCTTTGCGAGATCGAATCGGGCGTGGTGCTTTCCCGTGCCATCCTTCCCGAAGGCGACGTGATGATCGTTTCCAAATCGGGGGGAATGGGATCTCGCGAGGTCTTCGTGAACGTGGCCGACTTTATTGAGCGGCACCGCGCGTCCTAGAACCTTGGGGTTTCGGTCATAAATTACCGACGTCGGCGACAGAGGCGTCCGTGCCCTCAACGACGTTCGGGAGGCCTGTCGGCAACCCTTCCGACAGCTTTGAAAAAAATGGAGTGAGATCATGTATAGACCCCTGCTTGGCATTACCATGGGCGATCCCGCTGGCTGCGGCCCGGAAATCGCCGTAAAGGCCCTGGCTGATTCCCGAGTTTACGAGCGGTGCCGCCCTTTGCTTATCGGCGACGTGAAAGTCATGAGCGACGCTCTGAGAATCGCCAGACACCCCGAGGTGAAGATCAACGCCGTCTCGTCGCCGCGCGACGGGAAATACGAGTTTGGAACGATAGACGTTTATGCCTTGGATTTAGTCGATATGGATAGCCTCGTCTACGGCAAGGTCCAGTCTCAGGCGGGCGAAGCCGCTTTTCAGTGCGTGAAAAAAGCCATCGAGCTGGCCATGAGCCGGGATATCGACGCGACTGTGACCAACCCGATCAGCAAAGAAGCGATCAACCTCGCGGGACATCATTATTCGGGACACACGGAGATCTACGCGGAATTCACCCGCACGAGAAAGTACACCATGATGCTGGCTCACGACGACCTGCGCGTCGTTCATGTCTCCACTCACGTGTCATTGCGCGAAGCCTGCGAGCGAGTCAAGAGAGAACGCGTCCTCGATGTGATCCGTATTGCGGACAAGGCATGCAAAGACCTTGGCATCGAGAAGCCTCGCGTAGGTGTGGCCGGACTGAACCCCCATGCCGGAGAAAACGGCATGTTTGGGTGCGAGGAGATCGAAGAGATCATCCCCGCGATCGAGTCGGCTCGAGCTGAAGGGATCGACGCTATCGGGCCGGTACCGCCCGACACGGTGTTCTCGAAAGCGCTGGGCGGTTGGTACGACATGGTCGTTTGCATGTATCACGATCAGGGGCATATCCCCCTGAAAGTGGTCGGTTTCGTCTACGACAGGGGAAAGAAGATGTGGAACGCTGTCGCTGGCGTGAACGTCACGCTGGGACTGCCGATCATCCGCGCCTCGGTGGATCACGGCACTGCCTTCGGTCACGCGGGAACGGGCGTTGCCAACGAGCTGAGTCTTGTGAATGCCATTGACTACGCTGTCCGTTTGGCTCAGGCGAAAAGACGCTGGGAAGAGCCGTCGTAACCGCGGACGAGGGAGGCGTCAACGCCGTAGGTTGCGAGCGGAAAAAAGTCCTGCGCACGGCGCGGAGATGGGCGACGGCGGCAGATGCCGCGTGTGCCGCATCCTGCGAGATAAGGGGAGCGTGTGGTTTATCGGCGCGGAAACGTTCGAGCGCTAAACGCGGAAGTGACTTCGGCATCTCATTTTTCTACCAAGGAGAGAAGAGCATGAAAATTTTGAAAACGGTGCAAAAGATCCCGGGGGGCTTGATGGTCGTTCCTCTGCTGCTAGGCGTCGTCGTCAACTCGGTGTTCCCCAAGTCAATTCAGATCGGCGGCTTTACCACGGCGCTGTTCAAGAGCGGCGCGACGGCCCTGATCGCTCTGTTCTGCCTGTGCAATGCAGCGCAGATCAACGTCAGGCAGGCAGGTAAGCCTTTGGCGAAGGGGATCCTTTTGACGGCTTCCAAATTTTTTATCGGCGCGTTCATCGGTTGGGGCGTAGGCAAATTCGCTGGTCCTACGGGCGTCTTGGGACTGACTCCGCTGGCCATCGTCGCCGCCATCACGAATTCCAACGGAGGATTGTACGCCGCTTTGGCGGGGCAGTACGGAGACTCTACCGACGTTGGCGCTATTTCCATCCTCTCGCTGAACGACGGCCCATTCTTCACGATGCTGGCCTTTGGGCTGACGGGCTTGGCGAACATCCCCTTCCTGACCTTCGTTGCCGCGCTGGTCCCCATCGTTCTGGGCTTCGTTCTGGGCAACCTTGACGAAGATCTCCGCAAGTTTCTGGCTAGCGGTACGACGGTTCTGATCCCTTTCTTCGCTTTTCCGCTCGGTTCAAGTCTCAGCTTTAGCCAGCTGGTTCGCGGCGGTTTGCCGGGCATCGTCCTGGGCGTGATGTGCACCGCTCTGACCGGCATGGCGGGGTATTTCGTTATCCGCGCCATGGGCGAGCGCAAAGCCAGCGGTGCGGCGATCGGCACCACGGCCGGCAACGCCGTCGGCACGCCGGCTGTTCTTGCCGCCGCCGATCCTTCGCTGGGCGCTATCGAGGCGATTTCTACCGTGCAGGTGGCGGCTGCTATCATCGTGACGGCAATTCTTTGCCCGTTGCTGTGCAACCTGCTGGACCGGCGTTTGCGCAAAAGATACGGGACCAATCCCGACGGCACGATCCGTCAGGAAGATCGGTAAATGTTTTTCCTAGGCAGTCTTGGCATGGGAAAGAACGCGCAGCGCATCTCTGAAAGAAAGGCGGGAAAACATTCATGAACGCAGTCATTCACGTGAATCCTCGGGACAATCTGGTTACGTGCCTGCGCCCGGTGGCAAAGGGCGAACGAATCGAATTTGAGGGCAAAAACTACGTGGCCGCGGCCGACATTCCGCAGTTTCACAAGATGGCGGTAGCCGAGATCAAGAAGGGCGAACATTGCTACAAATATGGCGAGATCATCGGCACTGCGCTGACAGATCTGCATCCGGGCGATTACGTGCACGTGCATAATCTGGAAAGCACCCGCGGCCGCGGCGACAGAAACGCCGAAGGGAGGAATGAACGATGAAGCTGATGGGATATAGGCGCGCACAGGGACCACACGGTATTCGCAACTATCTGCTGGTGCTGCCGACCTCGGTCTGCGCGGCGGATACGGCGGAGAAGATCGCCTGCCAAGTTCCCGGCGCCGTCAGCGTCCCTACCCAACATGGCTGCTGTCAGATCGGCAGCGATCTGGCCCTGACCGAGCGCACTCTGGCAGGCTTTGGCATGAACGCCAACGTCGGGGCGGTCCTTGTGGTGGGGCTGGGCTGCGATGGCATTCAGGCGCGCCATCTGGCCGGCATGATCGAGCCAATGGGCAAACCCGTACAGTCCATCGTCATTCAGGAAGAAGGCGGTACGCTGAAGACCATCGCCGAAGGCGGACGCATCGCGGCCGATATGGCGCGGGCCATTTCCGCAGATGTTCGCGAGGAGTTCGACATCGGCGAGATTATCTTGGGCATGGAGTGCGGAGGCAGCGATCCCACAAGCGGGCTCGCCTCCAACCCCGCTATCGGCTATGTCTCCGACAAGCTGGTGGACATGGGCGGTAGCTCGATCCTCAGCGAAACTACCGAGGTTATCGGGGCTGAGCATCTGCTGGCAGCGCGTTTCGCTGACGAGGAAGAGCGGCGCAAGTTCCTGCGTATGGTCAGGGATGTGGAAGACCGCGCCATCATGTTGGGGCAAGATCTTCGCAGCGGCCAGCCTACCCCGGGAAACAAGGAAGGCGGGCTCTCCACCATTGAGGAGAAGTCTTTGGGATGTATGTACAAGGCCGGTACCCGTCCTTTTACCGGCGCTCTGGAATATGCCGAGCGAATTCCGGAAGGAAAGAGGGGCCTGTATTTCATGGATACGCCGGGGCAGGATATCGACTCCATCACCGGCATGGTTGCCGGCGGTGCGCAGGTCATCGTTTTCTCCACAGGACGCGGTACGCCCACGGGGAGCCCGATCGCTCCGGTCGTCAAAATCACCGGCAACTCCGAGACGTTCCGCAGCATGCGTGACAACATGGACATCAACGCCGGCCGCATCATCACCGAGGGGGCCTCGCTGTCGCAGATCGGCGAGGAGCTGTTCGAGATGATGGTGAAGGTCTGCAACGGCAGGCAAACCAAAGCGGAAGCGCTGGGACACCGGGAGTTCGGCATCTATAAGCTGGCGGGCACGTTCTGACGTCGATTTTCAATGGTGAAGTGTCAAGCTGACCGAGATGCAGCGCTCCGAAATGCGGCAAAAAGGCGCCTGGCGCGCCGGTCATGAAGATGGGAGGCTGGAAGATGAAAGTCGGCGTGTTCGGCATCGGCGGTATCGGCGGTTTTGTGGGCGGCGCGCTGGCGCGCGTCCACGGGGAAACGTATTTCTGCGCCCGTGGCGAAAATCTCAAAGCGATCCGCCGCGGCGGATTGAGAGTCGAGTCCGTCCAACTGGGAAATTTCACGGCGGTTCCGGCGGGGATTTCGGAGCGCGCGGCTGATCTCGGCGTCATGGACGTATTGATCGTCGCCTGCAAGGGCTACGACCTGGAAGCTTCCTGCGCGGCCATGCGTCCGATGATCGGGGCGCGGACGCTGGTGATCCCTCTGCTCAACGGTGTCGTTGTTTCCGAGCAGATGGAGCCGTTTCTGCCGCCGTGCCTGCTGGCCGACGGCACGATCCGCGTGTTCAGCCATCTGGAAGCCCCCGGCGTGGTGGTTCAGACGGCGGGGCAGTGCAGCGTCGTTCTGGGTATGAAAGACGGCTCGCGTCCGGCCGCGCTCGACGCGGCGGCGGAGCTGCTGAACCGCTCGGGCATCGAGACGAAAGTGACCGATCACATCGTGCGCGCCAGCTGGAACAAGTACGTGACCATGGGCAGCAACAGCTGTGTGTTCTGCTGGTACGACGGCCCAGCCGGCAAGGTCCTGGCCGACCCCGATCATGAAAAGGTGATCCGCGCCGTCATCGGCGAGATGACGGCGGTCGCGGCCGCCAACGGCGTGGATTTGCCGGCGTCGCTGCCCGACAAGCTGCTCGACGCCTTCGAAAGAATGCCGGCCGACACGGTTACGTCGCTGTACCGCGACCTGAGCGCCGGCAAATATCCCGCCCGCACCGAACTGGATCACATCATCGGCCGTATGGTGCGGCTGGGTCGCGAAACGGGCGTGCCCGTGCCCTACCACGAAGCGGCGTACGAAAAATGGCGCAAGTAAAACAAAAGAGACCGGTTCGCGCCGGTCTCTTTTGTTTTATGGACGCCGGTGGCCATCGCCGAAGAATCCGGCGGCGGACGGGGGAATCGCTCGGTAGCGCTTGCCTTTTTGGAGCTTTTTGTTTATAAGAAGAGAGAAAGTTTTTCATCTCATTGACGAACGAGGAGAGAGCCATGGACGAACAAACGGCGGCAATCACACTGGACGTGCAGCTGACGCCCGTCGCCAACTACGCGCAGCAGCAGAACGGCCTGCCTCTTGTGCGCCGCGTCGCCGTGAGCAATGACGGCGACGCGGATTTGGAAGATCTGGAAGTGCGCCTTTTCGCGGCGGAGGATTTTGTCGAGCCGGCGAGATTCGGCGTCGCGCAGCTTCCGGCCGGCGAGACCGCGGAGATCGGTAACCTCAAACTCACGCTCAGGGCCGAGCGTCTCGCACAGCTGACGGAGCGCGTCGTCACGACGCTGACGGCTGAAGTCTGGCAGGGAGAGCGCCGTCTGGCTTCCGTCGTGAAAGAAGCGACTTTCCTGGCCTTCGACGAGTGGCAGGGAAGTGGCTACTATCCCGAGCTGCTGGTGGCCTTCGTCACGCCCAACCATCCCGAGATCGCCAAGTTGATGAGACGCGCTTCGGAACTGCTGAATGAGTGGACGGGCAGCCCCTCGTTCGACGCCTATCAGACGCAGAATCCCAATCGCGCGCTTCAGCAGGCGGCCGCCCTGTACGGCGCGATTCAGGAGCTGAACGTCGTCTACGCCGTACCGCCGTCGAGTTTCGAAGCGACGGGACAGCGCGTGTGCCTCTGCGACGCGGTGACAGGAACGCGGATGGGCACCTGCCTCGACCTGACGCTGCTCTACGCGGCCTGCCTCGAGGCGGCGGGACTGTATCCGCTGCTTCTGCTCAAGAACGATCATATTTTCGCCGGCGTCTGGCTGGAAGAAATGACTTTTCAGGACGCGGTCAAGGACGATCCGGCTCTGGTGAGCAAACGCATGGCCGACGGCATCGGCGAGATCGCCGTGGTGGAGTGCACCGGCGCCGCCGCCGGAAAAGGAATGACCTTCGACGAAGCCCGCGCCGCCGCCGCGGCGGAGATGGGCGACGACAATCCAGTGCGTTATGTCGTCGACGTGCACCGAGCCCGCCTGGCGGGAATCCGGCCGCTGCCGCTGCGCGTGCGGACCGATCAGGGCTGGCGCGTGGAGGCCGAGTCGCGTTCCGCCGCGGAGCTGACCGCCGCGCCGGAAGAAATGGCGGCGCGCGTCCCCGAAAGCGCCGGACAATCGGCGGCGCAGAAACCGCTGGACGCGCGCGGAAAGAAAATCCTGCAGTGGGAACGCAAGCTGCTCGATCTGGGGCTGCGCAACACGCTGCTCAACCTGCGCGCCTCCAAGAATTTGATCCCCGTGCTGGCCGCGTCGCTGCCGCAGCTCGAAGACGCGCTTTCCGACGGACGGCAGTTCACCGTCTCGCCGCGCCCGCAGGAGTGGCGTCTGCCCGAGGGGGCGGCACGCAGCCTGGAACCGCCGGCCGAGCTGCCGCTTTCCCGCGAACTGCTGCAATCGGAGTACCAGAACGGGCGGCTGCGCTCGCTGATGGGCGAGGCTGAGCTGCAGCGAGCCGTCAAAGAACTGTACCGCGCCGCCAAAGTGTCGATCGAAGAAAACGGCGCCAACAGCCTGTATCTGTCGATGGGACTGCTGCGCTGGTACGAAACCGAGCGCAGCGAACGCCCGCGCTACGCGCCGCTGGTCCTGCTGCCGGCGGAGCTGGTGCGCAAGGCCGCCAACAAAGGCTACGGTCTGCGCCTGCGCGACGAGGAGCCGGTCATGAACGTGACGCTGCTGGAGATGCTCAAGCAGAACTTCGGCATCGTCGTCGACGGACTCGACCCGCTGCCGTCCGACGAACACGGCGCCGACGTCGTGCGCGTCTTCACCGCCGTGCGCCGCGCCGTGATGCAGCAGAAACGCTGGGACGTGATCGAGTCGGCCTTCGTGGGCATCTTCTCGTTCTCGCGCTTCGTGATGTGGAACGATATCCGCAACCGCATGGACGATCTCGAAAAGAACAAAGTCGTGCGAAGCCTGATGGACGGCAAACTGAGCTGGGAAGCCGCGCCCATGGAGCCGCCGCGGGAACTCGACGAGGCCGGACTGCTGCTGCCGCTGCCGGTGGACTCGTCGCAGCTCTACGCCGTCAAGGCGGCCGTGGCGGGCGAAACGTTCGTGCTGCACGGGCCGCCCGGCACCGGCAAGTCGCAGACCATCACGGGACTGATCGTCAACGCGCTGGCGCGGGGCAAGACCGTGCTTTTCGTCGCCGAGAAGATGGCGGCGCTGTCGGTCGTGCAGAAACGCCTGCGCAAGCTGGGGCTCGATCCGTTCTGCCTCGAACTCCATTCCAACAAAGCCCGCAAAAAAGACGTGCTCGAGCAGCTGCGCGCCGCCGCCGAAGCCGGACGCGCGCAGAAAACCCCGATCTACGCGCAGAAGGCCGAGCAGGCCGCCCGGCTGCGCGCCGAGCTGGCGGAATATCCGCGCCGTCTGCACGAAAAGCGCGTTTCGGGACTTTCCGTTTACGAGATGGTCAACGCCTACGAGCCGCTGGCCGACGCCGACGACGCCGGCATCCGCCTCGAATATTCGCGCACCGCCGCCTGGACGGCAGCCGATTTGGAACGCAACGAGTCGCTGCTCGGCCGCCTTGCCGCCGCCGCGCGGGCGGTCGGGCGCCCCTGCGGCCATCCGCTGCGGCTTGTGACGGAAACGGAGTACTCGCAGCGCTTGCGCAGCCAACTGCCGGCGCTGGCCGAAGATTATCGGGCGCGCCTCGACGCTTCGGAACGCGCGGCGCGGGCCTTCGCGGCGCGGCTGGGATTGGGCGCGCCGCGTTTGAAAAAGGAATACGACCAGCTTCGCGACATCGCCGTTGAGCTGGTCCGGTGGCGGGAAACGCCGCGCCGCTGGGCGGCGGAAAACGACGCCGGAACGTATCTGCGCGGCGTGCGGGAAATGGCCCGGCATTACCGTGCCGCCGCGGAGATCGGCGGCGAACTGCTGAAAGAATATCGTCCGGCGTTTTTCGAACAGGACGGCAAGGCCCTGCGCGGCGAGTGGGACGGGATCGAGCGGAAATGGCTGCTGCCGCGTCTGTTGGCCGAGTCGGGGTTCGTGAGAAAACTTTCGTCCTACGCGCTGGCGCCGCGCGGCAAAGAGGACGCGCCCGGCGATCTCGACCGGCTGAACGCCTATCGCGCCGAGCTGGCGCGTGCCCAGCAGCTTTTGCGGGAATACGGCCCCGGTCTCGAGTCGCTCGACCGCGGCGGTGACACGGACTGGCGGCGCGTCGATGAACTGGCGCGGAACGCCGCGCAGAGCGCCGTTCGCCTTGACGATCTGAGCGGCGGAACGGCGCTGCGGCAGCGTCACGCCGCCGATCCCGAATCGCAGCGGGCCGCCGCGGAACTGCTGACGATCTGGCAGGAACTGGAGACGTCGCGCGGCGCGCTCGACGAATTGCTGCGCACGGAAGATCCTCCCGACGGCGACGACTGGCTCGCGGCGCTGAAAGATCTCTGCGCCGCGCTGCTGAACGACGCCGACGTCTTGCGCGACTGGATCCTCTGGAACAGCTTGTGCGAAGAAGCCGTAGCGGCCGGACTGGGGCCCGTCGTCTCGGCCTGCCGGAACGGGCTGGCGCACGACAAAGTGCTGCCGGCGTACCGCAAGGCCTGCCTGCGCAACCTCATCGAGGACGCCGTCGACGGCGATCCCGTGTTGAACCGTTTCTCCGGCGCGGTCTTCGGCGAAAAGGTGTCTCAGATCAAGGAACTGATCGACGAACTGGCGCGGCTGGCCAGCGCCGAGGCCTGCGCCGTTCTGGCCGCCCGGGTGCCCGATTTCACGCGCGAAGCCTCGCAGAACTCCGAACTGGGCATCTTGCAGCGCGCCATCCGTTCCGGCGGGCGCAATCTCAGCATCCGCCGCCTCTTCGGGCAGCTGCCCAATCTGCTGCCGCGCCTGTGTCCCTGCATGCTCATGAGCCCGATCTCGGCCGCCCAGTACCTCGACCCGCGGCGCGAGATGTTCGACCTCGTCGTCTTCGACGAAGCGTCGCAGCTCACCACCAGCAAAGCCGTCGGCGCGCTGGCCCGCGGCCGCGACGCCGTGATCGTCGGCGACCCGAAGCAAATGCCGCCCACGAGCTTTTTCATGACCAACCTCGACGACCGCGAGGAAGACCCCGAAGTGGCCGACCTCACCAGCATCCTCGACGACTGTCTGGCGCTCGGCATGCCGGAGACGCACCTGCTCTGGCACTACCGCAGCCGCCACGAAAGCCTGATCGCCTTCAGCAACAACCGGTTCTACGAGAACAAGCTCTACACGTTCCCGTCGGCGAACGACCGCGTTTCGAAGGTGAGTTTCGTCAAGATCGACGGCACGTTCGACCGCGGCGGTTCCAGAACCAACCGCGCCGAGGCCGAAGCCGTCGTGGCCGAAGTGATCCGCCGCGCCAAAGATCCGGCGCGGCGCCGCGAAAGCGTCGGCGTCGTCACCTTCAACGTCTCCCAGCAGAATCTTGTCGACGATCTCTTCGAAGAGGCCCGCGGCCAGGATCCCGAGCTGGAAAAATGGTACCAGGAATCGGAGGAGCCGTTGTTCATCAAAAACCTCGAGAACGTGCAGGGCGACGAGCGCGACGTGATCCTGTTCTCGATCGGCTTCGGCGCCGACCGCGAAGGGCGCGTGAGCATGAACTTCGGCCCCGTCAACCAGGCCGGCGGCTGGCGGCGGCTCAACGTCGCCGTGTCGCGTTCGCGCGCCGAGATGATGGTGTTCTCGTCGCTGGAACCCGAGCAGATCGACCTGACCCGCACCGCGTCCGAGGGCGTGGCGGCGCTGAAAGCCTTTTTGCAGTACGCGCGCAGCGGCTATCTGCCGCTGAAAGCCTCCGCCGCGGGAACGGGCGCGCCGCGCGAACCCGACGGCGTCGCCGCCGAGATCTGCGCGCGGCTGAACGAACGCGGCTACGAGACGGCGCGGCAGGTCGGACATTCCAAATTCCGCGTCGACATCGGCGTCGTCGATCCCGATCAGCCCGGCGAATACCTGCTGGGCATTCTGCTCGACGGCGGCGCCTACCGCGACGCCCGCATGGTGCGCGAGCGCGAGATCTCCCAGATCGGCGTGCTGAACGGCCTGGGCTGGACGATCGAGCGCCTCTGGACCATGGACTGGTGGGATAACAAGAAACGCGAGCTGGATCGCCTGCTGCGCCGCATCGAAGCGCGCCGCGCCGACCACCGCGAAGAGCGCGAAGCCAAACGCCGCGCCGCGGAGGAAGCCGTGAAAGCCGAAGCCGAAGCGACCGCGCGCCGCGCCGCTGAAAACGAAACGGTGGCCGCCGCGGCCGATGGCGGCGAACCAAAACGCACAGGGGAGGCGGAGCCTGCGCCGCAGGCAGATGTCGCTGCCGAAAAAACGATGACGGCTCCCCGAACGGACGGCCGACTGTACCGCCCCGCGCTGTTGCCCGAGAAGAAACTCACCGCGGCCGAGTTCGTCGACCCACGCAGCAAGAAGACGCTGCGCAGCCGCGTCGAGGCCATCATGTGCACCGAAGCCCCTATTTCCGCAAAACTGCTGACACGACGCCTGCTGCAAAGCCTCGGCATGACCCGCCTCGGGCCGCGCGCGCAGAAGTATCTCGACGAGCAGCTGGCGGCGATGAAACTGCAAACGACCGAGCGCGAGGGCGCCGTCTGGTACTGGCACAGCGGGCAGGACCCCGACGACTACGCGGGATTCCGCGTCAGCGGCGCCGGCGACGCCAAACGCGACGCCGCCGACGTGCCCGCGCAGGAAGCTGCGAACGCCCTTTGCGAAGTGCTGCGCGAACAGGTCGCCCTGCCCGAGGAAGACCTGCTGCGCGAAACGGCGAAAAAACTCGGCTATCCCCGCTCCGGAGCTTCCGCGCGGAACGCCGCGGCCGCCGGGCTGGCTCTTGCATCCGCCCGCGGACTGGCCGCGCCGGACCGCAACGGCTGCTGGACGCTGAAATGAACGCGCCAGAGAGACGGCACGAAGCAGACGAAAAAAGCCGGAAGAACGCGCGGAACTTCAAGCCGAACAACGCGGAAAGCCTGACGGTCGAACGATCGCCAGGCTTTTTTCGTAGGCTATGTTCCACGTGGAACATCGCCGGCCGCTGAGCGTTTTCTTTTTTTCGCCGCGTCTTCGTGGCGGGAGACTTGCTTTTCCTCTGTCAGCGAAATTCGGCCTCGCTCCGTTGGCTTTTGCTCGATAAGGATGGATCGATCGCACTTTTCGTGATAAAAATTATTCGTATCAACGGACACGCGTCATCAAAATTTTTCATATAATTTATGAACGATCAACGATGGAAAGGGAGGCGGCCGCCGTGGAAGACATCGTGCTGCAGGCGACGGGGCTGAAAAAGTCGTTCGGCCACGTGCGGGCGCTGACGGACGGCTCGCTGAAACTGCGCCGCGGCGAGATCATGGCGTTGGTGGGCGACAACGGCGCGGGAAAATCGACGCTGATCAAATGCCTTTCCGGCGTGCTGACGCCCGACGCCGGCGCGATCGAAACCGGCGGCAAACGCTACGGACGCCTGACGGTGCCTCTGGCGCGCGCCCTCGGCGTGGCCGTGGTCTATCAGGATCTAGCGCTGGCCGACCATCTGGACGTAGCCGCCAACATCTGGCTGGGCGCGGAGCCGCTGAAATGGGGATTTTTTCTCGACCGCGCGCGCATGATCGCCGACGCGGAAAAACTGCTGGCGCGGCTGTCCGTCCGCCTCACCGCGCGCGGTGTGCCGGTGGGCGCCCTCTCCGGCGGTCAGCGTCAGGCCGTGGCAGCCGTGCGGGCCATCGCTCAGGGCGGGCGCATCCTGATCATGGACGAACCGACCGCCGCCATGGGGCTGCGCGAAGCGTCCCATCTGCTGGAGGTCATGGCGCAGCTGCGCGACCAGGGGCTGACGCTGCTGTGCATCAGCCACAATCTGCCGCAGATTTTGCAGATCGCCGACCGCGTCACGGTGCTCCGCCGCGGCGTGACGATCCGCGAAGAGCCGGCGTGCGGGCTGGATCCTCTGAAGCTGGCCGGCTGGATGTCGGGGGCGCTGTCATGACCTTCATGAAAAGACATCTGCAGCAGTTCGCGCTGGCCGGCGTGATCCTGCTTTTCGGCGCGCTGTTTTGCGCCACGTCGCCCTATTTCTGGGACGCCGACAATCTGCGCAACATCCTCGACCAGAGCACGGTGAACGTCGTCGCCGGTCTGGGCATGACGCTGGTCCTCACGTCCGGCGTCACCGATCTGTCGGTCGGTTCCGCCGCGGCGCTGACGGGCGTGCTGACGGCGCTGGCGATGAAGGCAGGAGCGCCCGCGTGGGCGGGCTGCGCGCTGGCGCTGCTGTGCGGCCTCGGCGTCGGCCTGTGGAACTCGCTGATCATCGTGCGCGTGGGCGTCAATCCCTTCATGGGCACGCTGACGTCGATGTCGGTCTTTTCCGGACTGGCGCTGGTGATCACGCAGGCGTCGCCGGTGTACGGCCTGCCGCCGGCATTCACGTGGATCGGCCGCGGGCGGATCGGCGGCATGCCGGCGTCGGTGCTGATCGCCGCGGCGCTGTTCGCGCTGATCTTCATCCTCTATTACGGCACGCGGTGCGGCGTGTACGTCAGCACGCTGGGCGTCAACGCCGAGGCGCTGCGTCGCTGCGGCGTGAACGACCGGCGCTGGCGGACCGGGACGTTCTGCGCGTGCAGTCTCTGCGCCGCCGTGGCGTCGATCCTGATCACGGCGCGGCTGAACTGCGCCGAGCCGCTGGCGGGCGCGGCCATGAACCTCGACGCCATCGCCACGTCGGTGCTGGGAGGAACGGCACCGCGGGGCGGACGGGCGGCGCTTTCCGGCACGGCGCTGGCGGGCGTGCTGCTGGCGCTCGTCAAAAACGGGCTGACGATGTGGAGCGTCTCTTCGTATTATCAGGAGCTGGCGGTGGGCGTGATCATCCTCGTCTCGATCGTGCTTTCCGAGACGCGCCGCTCCCTGTGACGGTGTTTTACCGGCGTTTGGCGCCGTGATATTTTTTTCGAAGGATGTGCCGTTATGAAAAAGTTTTTCGTTCTGTTCCTGTGTCTGTGCGCTTTCGCCGCGTCTCTGAACGCGGCGGAGAACCCGATGGTGCTGTCTTCCATCGCCAAACTGGAAGAGCAGCTCGCGCCGCTGCCCGAACTGACGGGCAAGGAGCGCGTCGGCGTGCTGGTGACGTCGCTTTCCAACCCCTACTGGGTGACGATGAAGGAACGCTACGGCGAGTGGGCTGAAAAGATGGGCGTCGTCGTCGAGGTGATGGCGCCCGCGACCGACAAGGATCCGCGCGCGCAGCTCGATCTGTTCGAGGCGATGATCGCCCGCCAGTACGACGCCATTATCGTCACGCCGCTGGACGGCATGAATCTGGTACCGGGTGTGCTCAAGGCCAACGAGAAGAAGGTCCCCGTAGTCTGCTCCGGTCCCGCCGTGAGCGCCGAGGGGCTGGCCCAGGCCGGCGCGAAGATGGACGGCTGGATCTCCGCCGCCTTCCTCGAGCAGGGACGCCTCTGCGCCGAAGACATGGCCAAAAAACTGCCGGCCGGTTCTTCCGTGGCGGTGATCGAGGGCAAACCGGGCGCCATGCAGAGCCGCCTGCGCCGCGAGGGCGCGATCGCGGCTTTCGAAGCCGCGGGCATGAAGGTCGTCGCCGTGCAGGCCGGCAACTGGGACCGCAACGAAGCTTACAACATCGCCACGAATATGGTCAAGGCGCATCCCGAATTGAAGGGGCTGTACTGCGCTAACGACGTGATGGCGCTCGCCGCCGTCGACGCGTTCGAAGTGGCCGGAGTCAAGAACGTGATGGTCTACGGCACCGACTTCATACCGCAGGCGAAAGAGGCGATCGCCGCCGGACGTCTGACGGGCTCGACGACGTTCTCGCAGGCGGCCTGGACGCGCGGCGCGCTGATCTACACGCTGAAGCTGAGCAAGGGGCTGTCCGTGCCGGAGCGCCTCGGCATTCCCATCACGCTGGTCACGTCGGAGAACATCAATAATTTCGAAAGCTGGAAATAGCGTGTCCCGCCGCGTCGGCATCCTCTTCGGCGATCAGGACAATCCCTTCTGGCAGGAACAGATTCGTTGGTATCGGATGTTTCTGCCCGAATTTCCCTTCGAAACGCGGATTTTCTTTCCCGACCCGCCGCGCGACGCGAACGCGCAGGCGCGCCTGTGCGCAACTTTGATGGGACGCGGTTTCGACGCGCTGATCGTCAATCCTCTTGACGGCGCGGCGCTGGCGACCGCGGCGGCGGAAGCCGGCGACACGCCGCTGTTCGACGTCGGGCCGAAGAGCGACCCCGTCCTGGCGTCGCGCGTCGCCTGTTATCGGCCCCTGACCGTCTGCGACTTCGAGGAACAGGGGAGACTCTGCGCGCGCGAACTGACGCGCGCCGCAAAAAAACGGCGGCGCTTTGCCTGCGTGTCCGGTCCCGCCGCGGCGCGACAGAGCGCTGCCCGCGTCGCCGGAGCGCTGGCCGAAGCCCGTTTTCGCGGCGCCGTGCAGACGCGCGTGGAGCGAAGCGATTTTACCCGCGCCGGCGGACGCGCCGCGATGGAGCGCCTGCTGCCGTGGCAGCCGGACGCCGTGTTCTGCGCCAACGATCTGATGGCGCTCGGCGCCTGCGACGTTTTGGCGTCGCGCGGGCTGGAACTTCCCGTCGGCGGCGTCGATCTGATCCCCGAAGCGCTCCGGGCCGTCGCGGACGGGCGCATGACCGCCAGCGTCGGGCCGCTGGGACGCGAGATCGTCCGCGGCGTGCTGGAAGCGGTGCGGTCGTATTTTGAAACTGGATGCATCCCGTCGGGTTTCATTGCCAAAAATCATCTGGTCACGCGGACTTCGTTGTTGCCCGAGCAGCAGACAAGCTGACCGCAAAAGAAAAACGCGGGATACCTCCGTTTCCCGTTGAGAAATTGTGAGGCGGTATGGCCAGCGTGTCCGAAAGCGCTTTTATTCCAAGCGGCAAAAGGAGCGGGCTCCGGCTGATTTTTCAGTCGAAGCCCGCTCCTTTTGTCCATGCGTACTACAGAGTGATTGAAATCCCGTCTGGCCTTTCGATGCGCTTCGTGCGAAGGAGCACATGCGGGAGTCGCTTTACAATGCCGGCGGCTTGCGGAAATGCGAATGCTGCTCGAAGGCATAGGCGATGGAGATGAGCAGAGCTTCGCTCCATGGACGGCCGATGATTTCCATGCCGACGGGAACGCCGACCGGCGCGTTTTCGTCGGGAGCAAATCCTGCCGGCACGCAGACCGAAGGGAACCCCGTGGACGAGCAGAGCACGCCGTTGCGCTGCCGCTGGCTGGCGCCGCATTTGCAGACCAGCTGCTGCTGGTGGGGGTAGATCATCGCGTCGAGCCGCAGATCGGCCATAATCTTCAGCACGCGAGTGCGGAGCCCGATCTTGTTGTACATCTTTTCAAGGTAACGTGGAGTACCGACCTCGAGCTTCATCGCGTCGCGCATGTTGCTTTCCGAGAAAGGGTGGAACAGCCCTTTGTCGAGAATTTCCTTCATGCTGTGGACGGGCCAGTCGGTAGGCAGTTCCCTGAGATAGCTGTCCAGATCGCGGCGAAAATCATCGAGGTGAACGGACGTCTCGCTGGTCAGCCATGACTGGTCAATATCGTCCCTGACGGGAACCAGCGTGGCTCCGTTGGCCTCGAATACCTTCATCGCTTCGCTCATGACGGCGTTGGTGGAGCGGTTCACATCTTCCTTGCCGAAAAGACTTTCCAGCACGCCGATACGTTTGCCCGGCAGCGCGTTTTCGTCGAGATACTTTGCGTAGTCTTCCACGACGTGCCCGACGCCCCATGCCGTTTCCGCGTCGTCGGGATCGTAGCCGGCGATGACGCTGAGGCACCGCGCCGCGTCCTCCACGGTGCGGCAGATCGGTCCGGCCGTGTCTTGCGTCAGCGAGTAAGGCACGATCCCGGCCCGTGAAACCAGGCCGATCGTGGGACGGATGCCTACAAGGCTGTTGGCCGAGGCTGGCGAACGCACCGAGTTGATCGTGTCGGTGCCCAGGCCGACGATGCCGATGTTGGCGGCGATCGTCGCTCCGGTGCCGCCGGAAGAGCCGCCGGGCGTGCGCGTCGGATCGTACGGATTGACCGACTGCCCGAGGATGGAACTGACCGTTTCGCCCCAGATGGCGAACTCGTGCAAGTTGGTCTTGGCAAGGATCAGCGCGCCGCTTTTGCGCAGCCTTTTGGTGACGAAGGCGTCTTTTTGCGGCACCCAGCCCTTCAGCGCGACGCTTCCCGCCGTCGTGGGCATGTCGGTCGTGTTGAAGTTGTCTTTCAGCATCACGGGGATGCCGTGAAGCGCTCCGCAGAGCCGACGTCTTTCCTTTACGTACGTGTCGAAGCGGTCGGCTTCTTCCAGGGCATTAGGATTGACGCAGATGATGGAATTGATCCGCGACTCCAGCTGTTCAATGCGCTTCAGATAATATTCACACAGCGCGCGGCAGGTCAGCGAACCGTTCAAATAGGCGGCGTGGACTTTGGCGACAGTCGCTTCCATGAAGTCGAAACTGGTCACGGGGATGACCTCTCTTTAGAAGGGCAGAACGGCGGCAAGCACGAAGATGAAACCGCTGAGCAGCATGATCGCCATGCTGTAGCCCATGATATGCTTGGCTTCCAGCCCGGTGATGCCCAGCAGGGCGATGGCCCAGAAAGGTTGGGCCATGTTGGTCCATGTGTTGCCGTAGCCGACCATCAGGCTCGTTTTGACCAGATCGGCACCCATCAGCTTGGCCGACTCGATGGCGATAGGTCCCTGAACGGCCCACTGCCCGCCGCCGGAGGGCACGAACATGTTGACCAGCGAGGAAGAAAGAAACGTCCATAAGTAGAAGGTCCCCTTGGTGCTGATAGCGGCGATGCCATTGGCGAGAATCAACACGAGCCCCGAATACTTGACGATGCCCATGATGCCGGCGTAGAGCGGAAACTGGAAGATGATGCCGGCCACGCCGGCGGTCGTGTCCTTGACGGCCTGCACGTAGTTGGCGATGTTGCCGTAGAGCAAAATGCCGACAAACAGGAAGAGCGCGTTGAGCATGTTGAAGTCAAGGGCGCCCAGCCCCTTCCGGCTGAAAGCCCAGAAGATGTAAACGAAGCCCATGGCGCAGAGCGCGAGGGAAATCAGCGGGCTGTAGTTGAGAACGTCGCCGACGGTCGGATTCTCGGGACGGCTTTTGACTTTCAGGTCTTCTTTTTCAATGGCGCGGACGGCGTTTTCGTCAAGAGACATGAACTCGTCGGGATTCTTCGGCTGCAACATGGCGGCGAAAACGGCGGGAAAGATCGCCAGCGCGACGGTGACGGCGATGTTCATCGGGTTGAGCATGAACTGCGACATGGGCACGATGCCCATCGTTTTTTCCAGAACGTGTCCCGGCATGGCGATAAATAGACCGACCGAGGAACTGAGCATCCCCTGCCACGTCATCTGTCCCACGTAAGCCCCGGCGGCCAGAAGCCCGTACTCAAAAGGGATGTGCTTGAGCCGCAGATTGCGGGCCAGCTCCTTGGCAAGAATGGCGCCGACGATCAGGCTCAGCCCCCAGTGAACAAAGGAGACAACGACGCTGACGAACGTGACCAGAAAAGCGGCAGAACGTCCGCTGTTGGGGATTCCCGCCAGTCCGTCGATCCATCTCTTGACGAGAGGGGCGTTGGCGACACAGGAACCGGTGATGACGATGAGCGACATCTGCATGGAGAAGCCGAGCAGTTCCCATAATCCCTTGTACCAGTTTTGGATCATCTGCATCGGTCCCTGATCGGTCAGCGTGATCCCGAGGATAAACGCGATAAAAGTCAGCACAACGGCGAAAATACTGGCGTCCGGCATGTATTTCAGCGACCAGCGCAGCATGACGTTGCCCATACGGGTGACAAAAGTTCCGGATTTGGCGGCAGAGTTCTCGTGTGACATAGCAGTTCCTCCTTTTCGAATTTTGTTCAGAACATGACGATGCAGCGAATCCCTCGGGGCGCGTAAAAAAATAAGAGAGCAAAACATTCTGCTCCGACCGAAACGTCGGAAACAGCGCTTTACTCTCTTACTGAGAAACCGTTTATCGTTGTGCCGTACTGAATACTGTATTTAATTGCCGGTACAAAAATCAATTACCGAGAATCTGGTATCCGACGCCGATGGATTTGTGTCCTGACAACTCATGCATAGCCAGGTTGCCGTAGAAGCACAGCGTGAACTCTTCCCTGCGCCGCACGACGGCTGCCTTGAAACAGAAGTTCTGACCGATGGCGTCGGAAGCGCGGGTACTCTGCGCCGTCTCGAGGACACAGTGGCAGATCGGATGAACATGAGACCTTTTGCGTTCGATCACGTTCGTATTCAGACAGAGATTGACCACGCTTCGCACGATGCTCGTCTGGCTGTCGATGCCGAACCCCGAAATCATCGTCGCGGCGCTGCGCAGGCCAAGCTTTTGATACTGCGCGATGACTTCCTTTTCGACGTCCTGATTCGGCGTCATGGCAAGGAGAATCACCAGACGGCAAAGATCGGCCTCGTTGTCGGGAATCATGAAATTCTCCCACGTTACCATGGCATCACTCTCCTCATCCGATGAAAAAATAAAAGCAAGTGAAAGCAAGCCTTCGCGGCCTGTTTTTACTTGCTTACTCAGATACTTTTGCTGGCGCAAAAAAACTTTGGCTTTTTACTTAGTATGCTATAAATTCATATACTTTTCTTACGTCGAAAGTATATAACAGAATTCTTTCCCTCGTCAAGTGTTTTTTGTTCGATTGGTTTTCATCCGAAGGCGCTGAAGGGGCACGGACATCTCCGCGTCAGCGGCGTGGCATTTTCTCCATCGCCAGAGCGATGAGGGCGAGGAAGGGGTCGTCCACGGAGTTATGCGCGGGGGAGTGGATGAAATAGCGGCCGAAGAGGTCCTGTACCGTTTCGCGCCGTGCGACGATGTCCACGAAGCGTTCGGCGAGGTGGACGGGATTGTCTCCTGCCGAGACGATCTGGAAGCCGAGGATCTGGCCGGGCTTGAAGCCTTCATCTTCGCCCGTGGAAAGAACGACCTTCCAAACGGCATCCTTGCCCGAGGGCATGAAAGGATCTCGGCTGTGCACTGGCAGGGAAAGCGGAACGACTTTGAGTCCGGCGCGCTGGGCCATTTCTTCGCTCCAGCCCACGGCGCCCCAGTGCAGGCCGAAAATTTCGCTCACGCCCCAGAGAGTTGCCGGCGGAAGCTGCGCGGGCAGCCCGGCGATATCCATGACGGCTGTCATGGCCTGGCGCATCGCCAGCGTGCCGATCAGCGGCAGGACGGATTTGCCCGACGCGGCGTCGGCGATCTGCGCGGCGTCTCCCACGGCCCATACCGAGGGCAGCGAGGTTCTCTGCGTGGCGTCGACGACGATGCCGCGCTCGATTTTCAGCCCCATGGCGCGCGCCAGATCGAGGCGCGGGCGTACGCCCGAGGCGAAGACGAGCGCATCGGCGGCGAGCGCGCCGCTGCGCAGCGTCAGCGTGCCGGGCGTCCAGCTCGTGACGGCATCGTTTAGATGGAGCTCGACGCCGCGTTCGCGCAGGCGGCATTCGACCGCCGCGGCCATGTCGGCGTCCAGCGCCGAAACGGCATGCGGTAGCGCTTCCACGGCGACGACGTCGACGCCGCGGTCGGAAAGGGCTTCGATGATCTCCAGGCCGACGGCTCCCGTGCCGACGACGGCCACTTTTTGGGAGCGCGCGGCCAGTTCGTCCAAAGCGCGAGCGTCGGCGGCGCCCCTAAGGACGTAAACGCCGTCGGCGAGGAACGAACGGTCGACGAGCCGGTCGCCGACGGCGACCATCAGGCCGGAAGCGTCGCCCTTTCCTTTTAAAATCCCTTCTGCCGGCGGCAGCCAGGGGACGGCGCCGGGAGCGAGGATCAGGTTTTCATAGGCGATCTGCGTCTCGCCCGCGGGGCCTGTGATCGTCGCGGTCTTTGCCGCCGCGTCGATTGCCGTCACGGAGCCGAAAACGACGTCTTTCATAGCATCGGGCGGCAGGCGTTTCTCGCGCGTCATGTCGACGACCGTCGCTTCGGGGCCGTCGGGGATCAGGCGGCGTCCCACGCCGTAGGGCAGGCTGCAGATGACCGTGGGTTCTTCGTTCATCACCATGACCGCCGGTTCCACGCCGAAACGGCGGGCTGTGATGTACGACACCCGGCCGCCGGGACCGCCCCCGACGATCAAAAGTTTTGCTGTGCGCACGGCTGTTTTCTTCTCGGACATGTTCTCGTTCCTCCTTCGGGAAATGTGCCCACGTCCGCCGCGCCGCTGCCGGCGCGTTTTTCGGATGGGGAGTGTTTTCGCGTGATGGTTTCACTTTAACTGTGCGCCGGATTTCTTTCAGTGATAATGTCACACTTCTCCAAATTGAAATAACGGTGGTTGTTATTCATGTTTATTTTTGTTATACTTTATTCACGTTAAGCTTCGAATAGGCGCGGTTATAAGATTTGGGAAAATATATGACGCTGAGGGGTTGACAACGATGTCCGAGGCCACTATGCTGTCACAGCACAGCACAGCACAGCACAGCATAACTAGAACTGTTTCCTTCGATAGAGTGAAAAAGCCTCCGGAAGGCGGCGGAACGACCATGTTTTGTGGTCGTTCCGCCGCCTTCCGGAGGCTTTTTTTGTAAATGTACGTTTATATGACAAATTGAACGTTCTGCGAGGTAAAAGCTAACGTAAGGATTTCGTCGCGCGCTTTTTCGCTCGCGGGAGCAAACGGTTTTCTGGATTGAGAACTGTTCCGATCCTGGTTTTCAATTAAAAAGCGCGGTTGAAAATCGGGATCAGTTTACGGAAAGGGGCTTCCTCATTTGAGAATCATGGCCAGAGCCAAAGAGATCTACGATTACCGCGAGATGGTCTACAACCTCGTGCGGAGGGATCTGCACGGACGTTACAAGCGCTCTTTTCTGGGTTTCGCCTGGACTTTTTTGAATCCTCTCCTGCAGCTCATCGTCTATACGATCGTCTTTTCGACCATCATGCGCGCGGGGATCGACAAGTTTTATTTGTTCCTTTTCGTCGCCCTGATCCCGTGGACTTTCTTCAGCGCCTCGCTGACCGGCGGCTGCGGTTCTGTCCTGGCCCAGGGCGGCATGGTCAAAAAAATCTATTTTCCGCGCGAAGTCCTGCCCATCGCCTTTGTCACGACAAGCTTCGTCAACATGCTCTACTGTTTCGTCGTCGTGTTTGCCGTCGTCGCCGTATCGGGCGTCGGCTTCAACCTGCGCGCGCTCCTGTGCCTCCCGTTCGTCATGCTCGTCGAATACGTCATCTGCCTGGGAGTCGCCCTGCTGACGTCGGCCGTCACCGTTTACTGCCGCGACATGGAGTACATGCTCGGCATCGTTTCCATGCTGTGGATGTACCTCACTCCGGTCCTCTACCCGATCTCCATGGTGCCGCGGCGGTACCTGCCGCTTTTCATGCTCAACCCGATGACTCCCGTCATCACGGCCTATCGCGACATCCTTTACGCCGCGGAAGCTCCGGAACTTTCCACGCTGCTGCACTCGCTCGCGATGGGCGTCCTCGTTTTAGGCGTCGGCTGGTACGTCTTTGAAAAGCTGCAACGCGGTTTTGCGGAGGAACTGTAACGATGAAAGCCATTCAGGTCCATGACGTCGCCAAACGATTCAAGATCTATTACGACCGAAATCGAACGCTGAAAGAACGCCTGCTCTTTCGCAAAAGGAACCGGTACGACGAACGCTGGGTGCTCAAAGACATCTCCTTCGACATCGAGCAGGGGGAAGCCGTCGGCCTCGTCGGCGAAAACGGCTGCGGCAAAAGCACCACGCTCAAGCTGCTCTCCCGCATC
This sequence comes from Pyramidobacter piscolens W5455, assembly GCF_000177335.1. Taxonomy (NCBI): domain Bacteria; kingdom Thermotogati; phylum Synergistota; class Synergistia; order Synergistales; family Dethiosulfovibrionaceae; genus Pyramidobacter; species Pyramidobacter piscolens. The sequence goes on along the minus strand of NZ_ADFP01000124.1, from coordinate 38,372 downwards.
CTCTTTCCCGACCGCGGCACGATCTCCGTCAACGGCCGCGTCTCCTGCCTGATCGAGCTGGGCGCCGGCTTTCATCCCGACATGAACGGCATCGAGAACATCTACCTCAACGCCGCCATGTTCGGCGTCGGCCGCAAGGAAACGAGCAAACGCCTCGACCGGATCATCGCCTTTTCGGAACTGGAACCCTTCATCGAAAACCCCATACGCACCTATTCTTCGGGCATGTACATGCGCCTCGCCTTTTCCGTGGCGATCAACGTCGATGCCGACGTGCTGTTGATCGACGAGATCCTTGCCGTCGGCGACATGAACTTTCAGGAGAAATGTCTCGCCCGCCTGCGCGAGATCAAGGAGCGCGGCGCCACCATCGTCATCGTCTCCCACTCGCTGGGACAGATCGAGGCCTTCTGCGACCGCTCCATCTGGATCGACGGCGGACGCGTCCGGGCCGACGGCGCCCCGGCGGAGACCCACGCCCGGTATGCCGCGTTCATGAACGGCAAGAAATCCCAATAGAATTTTCCATATTAAATGACTCCGAGGGGAATGTCATGGGAAAAGAACACATGCGACAACCGCTCCGCATCCTTCAGGTCGTCGACAAGCTCACGCCCGACAGCGGCGTTGCCGGCGTTGTCATGCGCTATCACGACGCAATAGACAAAAAACAAATCGTCTTCGATTTTCTCGTGCATGAAGAGCCCGACCTCCGCATCAGACGCAGACTCGAAAAAGACGGCTCGAAGATCTTTGTCGCTCCGCCGTTGCGCTTCGCCGCTCTCGCGCTCTATCTTCGCTTCCTGAGACGCTTCTACGGAGAGCATCCCGAGTACGCGATCGTCCACGGTCATCTGCCCAACGCCGCGCCCTTTTATCTGGGCATGGCCCGCGCGATCGGCGTGCCCGTGCGCATCGTTCACTGCCACAACACCCGCAGCGGCGACACCGCCCCGAAGAGGATCAGGAACAGCCTGCTCTTCAAGCTGATCCCCTTGTGCGCCAACGTGCGCTGCGCCTGCTCGGAGGCCGCGGCCAGGTTCCTTTTCGGCGCGCGCAACGGGCGCGTCAAACGTCCTTATCATTTGGTCCGCAACGCTTTGCCGCTGGGACCGTACCGTTTCCGCCCCGAGGTGCGGGAACGGACCCGCGGCGAACTTGGCCTCGGTACGGACTGCCTTGTGGTCGGCCACATCGGCCGCATGTGCCCGCAAAAAAATCAGGCCTTTCTGCTGAAAATCTTTGCCGCGTTTTACGCCAAACACAAGAACGCCGTGCTGATGCTGATCGGCGACGGCGAACTGCATGAAGCCCTTCGCCGCCAGGCCCGCGAACTCGTCCCCGAAGAAGCTGTCCTCTGGCTGGGCGTGCGAACTGACGTTCCCGCGCTCCTTCAGGCGATGGACGTTTTCGTCCTGCCCTCGCTTTACGAAGGTTTGCCCCTTGCCGCGCTCGAGGCTCAGGCGTCGGGCTTGCCCTGTCTTTTGTCGGCGAACATCACGGAAGAAGCCCGCATCGTCCCCGCCCTGGCGCAGTATATCAGCCTGCAAAAAACGCCCGCCGAGTGGGCCGCCCTGATCCAGCCCCGGCGCGAAAGAGCGTCCGACACCGGCCGCCTCTTTGCCGCCGCCGGCTACGACATCTTCACTGAAGCGGCAAAACTAGCAACACTGTACGAAAAACTTCACGAAGAACACTGCCGGCAGCGCCCGGCGGAGGAGCCCTTGCGGTAAATCAATAGCCCTCCTCCGCGACGCGAGAAATGACAACGACACATTCTATACTTCATCACTCAGATTGAATATTATTGTAAATTTAGGAGAGAGCTCCCGTGAGGCAGATTAAAATTTTTGTCACTCATTCCCCTAATCGCAATACAAAAGCTATTTGCCATCCTTTATTTGTAAACGTGATCGCAGGCAGCGACTTCCAAACAGAGCGCGTCCCCGACAATATGTTAAAAGATAACGTCGGAGATAATATTTCCTCGAAGAACAAATCGTACTGCGAACTTACGACGCAGTACTGGGCATGGAAAAACTGCACGGCTGATTACTATGGTTTCTGTCATTACCGGAGGTTTTTTTCGTTCAATGAGAACGAACTGCCTCAGGATGACTGGGGAGTCGCTGTGTATCCTGAAGTGAACGAAACGATGCTGTCCGAGCTCTGCATGGACGAGAAAAGCATGCGCCGCAAGATCGAGCAATATGATTTCTTGATTGCGCGGGGCATCGATACTCAGATTTTACGGGCGAAATCCGTTTACGACCATTATAAAGAAGCCCCGCAGCTCCACATCGAGGACGTTGACCTGCTGATGAAGATCATCCGGGAAAAATACCCCGAGCTTTTCGATACGGCGCGGCATTTTTTTCGCGCGCACACGTTCTATCCGTGCAACATGTTTATTATGAAGACAGAGTTTTTCGACCGATACTCGACGATCCTTTTTGACGTTCTTGCCGAGTTTGAAAAACGCGCTGACATGAGTCACTACTCCCGCGAAGGCTATCGTACCCCGGGGCATCTGGGGGAGCGTTTCGCCGGCATTTTCTACGAATATCTTCAAAAAGAGGGAACGCGGAAACTTGGCGAACTCCAGATCGCTCTGGTCAAAAATCCTCAGACAGAGCAAGAAATCGTAGTAAATGCCAGAGAAAACGATGTTCCCGCCGTCCTTGCGGCCAATGAAAAATATGTCCCCATTCTTGGGACGTGTCTTAAATCCATTGCGGATCACTGTTCCTCTTCCCGAAGCTACAAACTTTACATTTTTCATACCGACATTCAGGAAGAGAGCCAACGCAACCTGAAGACATTTCTTGAAAGCGACAATTTCAGCCTTACGTTTGTCAACGTCAGTCTCCATGTGGGCAAATATCGTCTCAGAGCCAAGGAGCATGTCACGACGGAAACCTTTTACCGCTTTCTGATTCTGGATCTTCTGAAGATGTACGACAAAGTTCTCTATTTGGACTGCGACATGATCATTCAACGGGATATCGCCGATCTTTACGATCTCGACCTGGGGACGAACCTGATCGGAGCGGCTCTTGACCCCGATTTTACGGGGCAGTGCAACGGCGCCAATCCGGCGACGCGGAAATACTGCGACGCCGTCCTGAAGCTCAAAGATTGCTTTACATATTTCCAAGCCGGGGTCCTGTTGATGAACGTGGCGGAACTGAATAAATCCGTCACGGTGCGGCAGCTGCTCGAAATGGCCGAGACGGGCATCTATAAATATTCCGATCAGGATATCCTGAATGTTGTCTGCGAAGGCCGTGCTTTGTATCTCGATATGGCATGGAACCTGCTGAGCGACTGTGACCATTACCGTTGGCATCATGTCGTGAAGTTCGCTCCCCATTACATTCTTGATATGTACGAGAACGCGCGTGAAAAACCGTATATTATCCATTATGCCGGGTTTCTAAAGCCATGGATGAAGCTGGGAGAAGACTTTGGCTATGAGTTCTGGAAAGCGGCGCGAGAGACTCCGTTCTATGAAGAACTTCTCTATGCTGCCTTGGTCCCTCATGGTAACACGACCAGACCGCAGAACTTTTTACATATGTTAATCAACCGTTTGGTTCCCCTTGCCAAAGCTGTTCTGCCCAAGGGAAGCAGGCTCAGATATTTTGCGCGGCACCTGTACTACAGGATCAAAAACAAGAGCTGACACAGCGAAAGGATGTCCTTCAATGTACGATTACCTTATCGTCGGCAGCGGCCTCTTCGGCAGCGTCTTCGCCCACGAGATGGCACAGGCGGGCAGAAAATGCCTTGTCATCGAACGCCGGAACCATACAGGCGGCAACGTTTACTGCGAAGAAAGAGACGGCATCAACATTCACAAATACGGGGCCCATATCTTCCACACCAGCGACAAGGACGTTTGGAACTATGTGAATCAGTTCGCCGAGTTCAATAACTACGTCAATTCCCCCGTAGCCAACTACAAAGGCGAGCTCTTCAATCTTCCCTTCAATATGAATACGTTCTCCAAGCTCTGGGGGCTCGTGACGCCCGCTCAGGCGGCGGCGAAAATTGCCGAACAGCGAGAGGCCGTAAAGGGAGAGCCGAAAAATCTCGAAGAGCAGGCCATATCCCTCGTAGGCAGCGACGTTTATGCCAAACTCATCAAAGGCTACACAGAAAAGCAGTGGGGGCGCAGCTGTACCGATCTGCCCGCGTTCATCATCAGGCGCCTTCCCGTGCGCTACACCTTTGACAACAATTACTTCAACGACCGCTATCAGGGCATCCCCGTCGGCGGGTACAACAAGCTCGTCGATGCGCTGCTGAAAGACATCGAAGTGCGGCTTGGCGTTGATTTCAACGAACAGCGTCACGACTATGAAGGCATCGCCAAGACGATCGTTTACACCGGTCCTATCGACGCCTATTTCGACTATAGACTTGGCAATCTGGAATACCGCGGGCTTCGCTTCGAGACAGAACGCTTGGAAGAAGCCAACCATCAGGGCGTAGCCGTCATGAATTACACCGATCGGGAAACCCCGTACACGCGCATTATCGAACACAAACATTTCGAGTTCGGCACGCAGCCCGTGACCTATATCACAAGAGAATATCCCTGCGATTGGCAGCCGGGACAGGAAGCTTACTATCCCGTCAACAATGCCCGCAATCAGGAACTCTATGCCCAATACGCCAAGCTGGCGCAGAACGAGCGGAACGTAATCTTCGGCGGACGTCTTGCGGAGTACAAATATTACGACATGGACGACGTGATCGCCAGCGCGCTGAAGTGCGTCAAAGAGCAAACCGGAGCCTGATCATCTGTTGGATTCGACATCATGATTCCGAATAAATGTTTTGGCAGGCAGCGAGGGGAAACACCGTATTATGAGGAACTTGTTTGTAACCTTACATTAATAGTAAGCTCTTCACAAATTGGAGAAAATGCAAGGCTCAATACTGTTCCCGGAATGTTTTATGCGGGCAAAAAGGCGATTCGTCGCGTTGCGGATATTGTTTTCCCAAAAGGTACGCTAACGAAGAGAATGGTTCAAGCGCCTTTTAAGACGTTAACTGAATGGCAATATATTATTACATATGAGGTGTAAAGAATGGATGCCTTATTAACAATTATAGTTCCGGCATATAATATGGAAAAAACCATTGCCGATTGCTTAAATAGTCTGATTTTTCAAACAGAAAGAAATCATAAAATTGTGCTAGTTAATGATGGTTCGACAGATTGTACCGAGAAAATCTGTTTGGAATTTCATGAGCATTATAAAGATTTGATCACATATGTTTATCAAGAAAATCAAGGACTAGGAGGAGCTAGAAACACAGGGATGCAATATGTAAGAACTCCCTTTTTTTGTTTTCTTGATAGCGATGATTGGCTCAATACAAGATATGTTGAAAAATTTTCTCAATTAATAGAAAAAATAGATAAAACACCCGACGTGGTCTTTACCCTCCCATGGGTATATGACTCTGTCACAAAAAGGGTATCCCCTTGGATGGATAAGGATTTATATGACAGAATCTTTGAAGTTTGCAATGGAACTTCATGTAAAAAAACGAATGTCATAGAAAAACCTGAATTGTATGCTCTGGAAGTCAGTGCGTGTCGTAAAATTTATCGAACGGAGTTTTTACAGAATATCAAATTTGAGTTTCCTAAAAAGTTAAAATGGGAGGATGTCCCTGGGCATTTTGAATTATTGCACAATGCAAATACCTGCGTAGCTCTTCCCGAAGTAGGTTTTTTCTATAGGACCAATCAGGGTAGGCAAATTACATCGGGTAGTGGTGTTTCCCGACTTGATATGATTCCTATATTTCAAGAACTTTTAGCTGTTCAGGAAAAATATAATTTTACTAAACGAGAACGAGCGTACGTATTAAGACTGATGCTAAATTTCAGCTTATGGAGTGTTGATGCGACGAATCTGCAATATATAAACGAACTTCTTGAAGGGTTTCACCAAGTGTATCAGGATTTTTCTGAGGCGGATATACAGCAATATTTGAACAGTGTTTCTCCTGATAAAAATAGGGATGCCGGCTTTCTGCGTTATGTGATTGGAAAAGATTATCTTGAATTGGCCGATTATAGGACACGAGGGGAAAAAATTTCTGATGGAGCAAAGATTTCTTTAAAACAGGGGAATGTAAAGAAAAAGAAAAATAACCTTATCCAGGGTGGAATTCAATGTATTAGAGATCATGGATGGTCATATACGGCAAAGAGAACAGTTAAAAGATATCTGCTAAGAGAGCAACGCTAGGAAATGTAGAGACAGGAGAAAAATTTTCATGAATGAAATGAATTGTTACTTAAACGCGCACCCTGGTATTCACAATGTAGCGTTATTGCTCAATGATAAATGCGGCTATACTGAAATTAAGGATTTTTTGTGTAACATTACGCCTGCCAAACTTACGGTGGCGACATTTTGGAGTTATGAAAAAGTTGAAAGCATCAAAAACGAACTCGAAAGAGATTCATATTTGAATGTCTTTCATATGCCTGAAGAGATTGAATTTACCGATATTCCAAAATTTTCCGGATTAGATGGCGATTGGGCGCTTTGCACATTGGACATTCAACCCGAAATCCTATTAAAAATGGCTTCTTTGACTCCTCGATATCTGTTAGCAGAAATTCAGGAAAGCTATATTAGTGCATATAAAGTTTGGGAAGTCTACAGAACTACAGCTGATTTCATCCAGATAAAAACATTACGTTGTCATAAGGAACCTCAAATCCTGAATTGGAAAAGACGGAAAGATTCAAGCATTGAACTAAGTGTTGTTTTTCCTATGTATAATGTAGCCAAATATTTGGATCAATGCATTGAAAGTGTTACAAAGTGGAAAGCTCCGTATGTGGAATTTTTGTTTGTTAATGACGGTTCTCCTGATAATTCAAGAGATGTTGTCTTAGAATGGTCAAAACAAGATCTGAGAATAAAACTTCTTGATAAAACAAACGGAGGTTGTGCTTCAGCTAGACAATACGGAATGGAACGTGCCCAAGGAAGATACGTTGGTTTTATTGACCCTGATGATTTTATTGATGAAAGTATGTTCCGTAAGCTGTTACAAAGCGCAATGAACGGGTCGTATGATATCAGTTACTGTGGTTATAACGAGTTTTATGAGAATACTCAAAAATCAAAGCGGGTTGAGGATACATTAGGATGGCCATATTGTGATGGAACATATAATCCCAAGCTGATTTGGGAGCTTGTTGCTCACTGTCGTGTTGCTATCTGGAGATGCATTTATAAAACAGAAATGCTTAGAAAAGCCGGATTACATTTTTATACAGACCTGCGGCGTTTTGATGATCTTCCGTTTAAAATTGAAACATTTGCTGCCGCAAAGTCTGTTATCTCGGTTCCTGAATATTTGTACTATTATCGTTTAGCGAGACCGGGACAAGATGTTTCTGCTGATGATGAGCGTTTATATGTTCACTTTAGCATATTTAAACATCTTAACAATTCTATAGCTTCTCAAAATAATGCGCTTCTGACAGACTTGCTTCAGGTAAGTAAAATTCAAACTCATTTGTGGGCGCTAAGCAAAATAAAACCAGAATTTAAAAAACAATATCTTGTGCGTGCAAGGGAAGACCTTATGACTACAGGAAATCTTGAGAGAACCTATTTACTTGCAAAGGAACGATGTGGAAAAGAAATTGCAGAACGTTATAAGGCTGTAATGAAGGGGGACTATTATGGAACTACTGATTAAATCGCCGTTTGCTCACGTGAGATAGTATAATTAAGCTGTTCTAAAATAAAATAGTATTACCCAATGCAACGTAATTTATCATGAAAGACAAAGGCTGCTTCCTCTTCCAAAATGGGAAGAGGAGGCAGCCTTTGTACTTTTGTGGCAAGAGACCCGTTAGCCCCACTGGATCAGGCCCGTGTCGAACAGGTTGTCAAGGTCGGGGCTGTAGGCGAGGACGCGCAGGCCGTAGAGGTAGCGGCCGTTGTGGGTGGGCGTGTAGGCGCCCCGGTAGACGAGGCGTTCCTGGTCGTCGCCGCCGGTGCAGGTGAGCGCGAGCACGTCGGGTTTTTCGATGAAGTTGCGCTCGTCGCTGCGTCCGGCCACGAACTGGAGCTGCAGTTCTTCGGGTTTCATGGCGCCGGGCACGACATACGCGGTGACGCTGAGCGGATCGGTGCAGGCCACGGCGTTCTGCACGAGCCCCTGAACCTGGATCTGGTCGATGCGCACGCCGGCGAAGCGCGCTCCGACGTCGGCTTTCCATGCCGCGAGCGTGCGGGGCAGCAGGCGGTTTTGGGCGCGCATTTTCACGTGGCGCTGCGCGGCCGGCCGGTAACATTCTTCGAAGTACTGGCGCACCATGCGGGCGCTGCTGTACTGCGGGCTCAGCGTAGCGACGCTGTTTTTCATGCGCGCGATCCAGCCGTGGGGCAGTCCGTCGTCGGAGCGTTCGAAGTAGAGCGGCGTCACTTCGTCTTCCAGCAGCGCGTAGAGGCTTTCGGCGTCGGCGTAGTCGCTCTGCTCGGCGGGCGTGTCGTGGATGGATGTGACGCGCGGCCCGATGGTCCAGCCGTTGAGCCCGTTGTCGCCTTCGCACCACCAGCCGTCGGACACGCTCAGATTGAGCGTGCCGTTGGGGGCCGCTTTCTGGCCGCTGGTGCCGCTGGCTTCGTAGGGGCGGCGCGGCGTGTTCAGCCAGACGTCGCAGCCCTGCACCATGGTTCTGGCGATGTCGAGGTTGTAGTTGGGGATGAAGAAGAGTTTGCCGAAGAGTTCGTTTCGGCTGGCGAGCACGACTTTCTGGATCAGGTCGTTGCCCTGTGTGTCGGCCGGATGGGCCTTGCCGGAAAAGACGAGGATCACGGGACGCCGGGCGTCCGAGAGGATTTTCGTCAACCGCGCCAGATCGGCGAGCGCGAGCGCGGCGCGTTTGTAGGGCGCGAAACGGCGCGCGAAACCGATCACCAGCGGCGTCTGTTCCCATTCGGAGGAGGCTTTGTGGAACGCTTTGGGCGACGTTTTCTTGAGCAGCTCCAACAGGATTTTTTTCTGTTCCTGTTTGGCCTGCCAGAAATCGGCGTCGGCGATCTGTGACACTTTTCGCCATTGCGGCGACTGCGGCGGCAACGAATTCCAGTCCGCCCCCACCGCCGTTGCGAGCAGCGCCGCCGCGGGGCGCCCCGCAAAGCTGTTCAGGTGCACGCCGTTTGTGATGTAGCCGATGGGGATCTCTTCCGCGGGCACGCCTTTCCAGTTGAACTGCCACATGGCGCGCGACACGCTGCCATGGAGGCGGCTGACGCCGTTGCTGCGCACGGCGTGGTTCAGCGCCAGCAGCGTCATCTCGAAATCGCCGGACGTTCCCGGGCGGGTGCCCAGGTTCATCAGCTCGTCGCGGCTGACGCCGATGCGCCGCGCCAGCTCGTCGAAATAGCGGTGCATGAGTTCGGCGGAAAAACGTTCGTTGCCGGCGTCCACGGGCGTGTGCGTGGTGAAGACGCTGTCGCCGCGCACCACTTCGCGGGCGGCGGCGAAGCTGAGGCCGCGGGTCAGGCAGAGATGGCGGATGCGTTCCAGGACCATGAAGGCCGAGTGCCCTTCGTTCATGTGGTAGGCGCGCGGATGATAGCCCAGCGCCGCCAGCGCGCGCGGGCCGCCCATGCCGAGCAGGATCTCCTGGCGGATGCGCGTGTCGCGGTCGGCCACGTAAAGGCGCTCGGTGATGCGGCGGTCTTCTTCGGTGTTCTTGGGCGTGTCGGTGTCGAGCAGATAGAGCGGCACGCGCCCGACCTGAACTTTCCAGACGCGGGCGAAAAGCGTGCGCGCAGGCAAGTCGAGCGACACGTAAAGGTGTTCGCCGGTCTTTTCGTTTTTGACGCGGCTGATGGGCAGCAGCCGGAAATTGTTCTCCGGATAGAGCGCCGTCTGGTGGCCGTCGGCAGCGATTTTCTGCTGGAAGTAACCGCACTTGTAAAGCAACCCCACGGCGACCAGCGGGATGCGCAGGTCGCTGGCCGACTTGAGGTGGTCGCCGGACAGCACGCCGAGACCGCCGGAGTAAATGGGCAGACTTTCGTGGATGCCGTACTCGGTCGAAAAGTAGGCGACGGGCGTTGTGGCCGTCAGTTCGGGAACCGACTCGTCGAAAGGCGCCTTCATGTCGGCGTCGAATCGTTCCAGAGCGCGGCCGTAAAGCTGGGCGTATCCTTCGTCCCGCGCCAGCTCGACAAAGCGGCTGTGATCGGTTTTTCCCAGCAGTTCGACGGCGTTGTGCCCGACTTTGTCCCACAGCGCCGGATCGACGCGGCGGAACAGCGGCTCGTATTCGGGATGCCACGTCCACCAGAGATTGTGCGCCAGTTCGTCGAGGCGGCTCAACTTGTCCGGCAGCTTGACCGAACTGGTGAAACCGTGCAGCAGCGGCGTCACCGACGGTGTGCCGGTGAAGACGCGCGTCAGGATTTCGTCGTCCATGCGCGACGCCGGCCGCGTGGCCACGCGCTGGCGCGCCTGTTCGGCGGCGAGGGCGTAGGCGTCGTCGTAGTGCTGATAAAAGGTGGACCAGTCGGTCTTTTCGGCCAGCGCGCGGGCGGCGGCGCGGCGTTTCGCCAGCGTTTCCTCCGGCAGCGAAGCCAGCTCGCCCATCAACGAGGCCAGTTTTTTGACCGTCGCCTCGTAAGGCGCGTGGCTGCGTTCGAGGACAACGATGCCTTCGTTCTCGCCCTGCTCGCGCGCCCAAAGGCCGAAGCCCGCCAGATCGCTGGTGACGGTCGGCACAGCGTTGGCCGCGGCCTCCTGAGGCGTATAACCCCACGGCTCGTACCACGAGGGGAAGACCCCCGCGTCGCAAGCCGACAGCACCTCGTCGTAGGTCATGCCGAAGAGGCCGTCCTGCCCGTCCAGCAGGGCGGGGTTGAGGACGACCTGCACGGCGTTCTCGGGACGGTTGTCCAGCCCAAGGCGGGCGCAGGAGTTCAGGATCGGGTCGTGGACCTTGTCGAAAACTCGATGAGCCGTGAGCCAGAAGGGCGTGTCGTCGGGTTTCTGGGCGGGATCGCCCGAGAGCGCCCGTTCGTCGGTGCCGTTGTGTCCGTTCATGACGGCGCACAGGGCGACGATGGGCGGTTCGCCCGCGGAACGCGAGCGGTTCAGCGCCGCGGCGGCGTCGAGAAACAGATCGATGCCTTTGTTGCGGAACTCGTAACGCCCGGAGATGAGGAACAGGCGGCTGTTTTCCGGCAGCGTACGGCGCAGCAGACGGCCGACGGCGGCGAGAATTTTTTTCTTGTTGGCGGCGGGCGCGGAACGGTCGCCGCTGTAATCGGGAATGGCGCTCAGGCTCAGACCGTTCGGCGTCACCAGGTCGGGGCGCCGGCCGAGAAACGCCGCCGCCTCGTGAGCCGTGAGGGCGCTGACCGTCGTGAAACAGTCGGCTTCGCGCGCAGCGGCCGTTTCCATGGAACACTTGGCGGTGACGTTGAAGTTGGCGGCTTCGCGCGCCGCGTTGATCTGGTCCATCTCGGCGTAAATGTCGCGTCCCGCCCCCGCCATGGAGCGTCCCAGCACGGTGGCGTGAGTGGTGAATACCGTTGAAATGGAGGGCGCGTGCTTTTTCAGGTAGAGCAGGCCGGCGCCGCACATCCACTCGTGGAAATGGGCGGTGACGGCGCGTTCGCCTTCGTTCTCGTCGGCGATGACCTGCGAGAACGCCGCGATCGCCTCGCCGCAGGCCATGCTGAACATCACCGGCTCCACGTAGTCCCACGCGCCGGTGAGCGAATCGACGCCGAAGTCGCGCCACAGGTCGTAAAGGATCTGATTCTGATTGTAGCGATCTTTCCAATCCACGAGGACCGCTTTGGGCGAGCCGGGGATGTCCCAGCGCCCGAAGCGGCATTTCAGATTGTGAAGCGCCGCGGCGCGTCGGAACGTCTCCCACAGGCGCCCTTCCTCGCCTTCGGCGGAAGCCTCGATGAATCCCGGGTTTTTGTCGCGCGCCGGACCGAGCAGAAAATAGTTCTGTCCGAAGCGCTCCACGGCCTGCCGGGCCTTTGTGGCGACCACGGTGTAAATGCCGCCGACTTTGTTGCACACTTCCCATGAAACTTCGAAGAGCGTGGCGGAAAGCCGAGCTGAATCCTTATGCGTCATGAAATACCCCTTTACTCGGATCTCTCGTGATTTTTAGCCGTCCAGCGTCATTTTGAAGTCGGACAGCACGTTCATGTAATTGATGTAGGCGTCGTAGGGCGTGCCGTAGGGATTGAAGTATTTGTGCACGTCGCCGTCGGAGAACCATTTGGTGCACATGTAGTAGAAATGATCCGACGTCTGCAGCCGCCGCCAGGTGCGCACGATGCCTTCGTCGCCGTCGGCCAGGACTTTTTCCTTGAGCGAGTAAACGGTCTCGATGGCGTCGCATTCCATGTCGTTGCCGATCCAGGCGGTGAGGTCGCGTTCCACGTCGGCCCATGAAATGGCGTTGGGCACGTCGATGCGGGCGATGGGCGAATAACGCTCGGCCGCCTGCGAGGGCGTGACGAAGTCGAAGTTGGGATCGGCGAAAACGGCTGCCGGCAGCGCCTCCATGAAGTCGAAGATGCCCGTTTCGGCCCATTGGTGTTCGCCGAACGTCTCGTAGTCCATGAAGAGGTTGATCAGCTCGCCGGCTCCGTTGACGGCGTGCGCCCAGCCCGCGAACTTCTCGGCGGTGAGCGGCCACTGGTCCCAGCCGCGGTTGGAAAAACGGAACGCGATGTCGTCGGACAGCCGGTAGTTCTTGAGCAGCAGCTTCAGCTTCGTGCAGCTTGACGGCTGGTACATGTAGTTGGGACTGCGCCAGCCGAGGATGTGGTCGGCGCCTTCGGTGAGGATCGCCTCGTAGCCCATGTCCTCGACCATGCGCGCGATGTCGTTGCGGTAGATCAGCTCGGTGTTGCGGAACACGCGCGGCGTCGCGCCGAAGTGTTTTTTGATCAGCTCGTCGTGCAGCGCAACTTGCGCGCGGAACTCGTCGGGATCGTACAGCGCGGCCAGCGAATGGGCGTAGGTCTCCGAGAGCAGTTCGACGCAGCCCGTGTCGACAAGCGTGCGGAAGCTGTCGAGAATTTCCGGCTGGTACTCTTCGAACTGGTCCATGGCTGTGCCCGAGAGCGAAAACGCGACGCGGAAGCGCCCTTCCCAGCGACGGATCATTTTCAGCAACAGTTCGTTCATGGGCAGATAACATTTCTGCGCCACTTTGTCGAGGATGGTGCGGTTGACTTCGGCGTCCTCGTAGAAATGATCCTGCCCGATGTCGAAGAAGCTGTAGTGTCGCAGCCGATACGGCTGATGAACCTGGAAATAGAAACAGATCGATGGCATAGCGCTCAACTCCTCCGGATGCAGTCACGGTAAATTGCGTTCAGGCGATCGGCGGCTTCAGACCAGCGGATGCGGCGCAGATCCTCGCGGCTGTTCTTCACCATCGCTTCGGCCAGTTTCGGGTAGGCGAGCACGGCGCAAATTTTGTTGGCCATCTCCTGAACGTCCCAAAAGTCCACCTTCAGCGCGTTGCGCACCACTTCGGCGACGCCGGACTGCCGCGAAAGGATCACCGGCGTGTCGCAGATCATTGCCTCCAGCGGGGCGATGCCGAAGGGTTCGGAGACGCTGGGCATGACGTAAAGGTCGCAGCTGGCATACATCCGTTCCACGTTCACGCCGGACTGGAAGCCGGGAAAGTGGAACGCGGTCCCCATGCCCAGCTGGGCGATACGGCGCACCATGCGGTAGAACATGTCGCCGCTGCCGGCCATGACGAAGTGCACGTCGGGCATGCGCTCGTGCACGAGCCGAGCGGCTTCGACGAAGTAGTCGGGCCCTTTTTGGTACGTGATGCGGCCCATGAAGAGCACGCGCTTCTCCCGGTGCGGCGGGATGCTTCGCCAGCCCAGCTGCGATTCGTTGCGGTTGACGGCGTTGTGGACGACGTCGATTTTTTCGTCGGGGATCTGGTAAAGGCGCATCACTTTGCTCTTGGTGTAATAGCTTACGGCGACCACGCGGTCGGCGGCGGTCATGCCGGCCCACTCGATGTGGGCGATCTCGGGATTGACGTTTTCGCCGCTGCGGTCGTGTTCCAGCGCGTGGATGTGAGCGATCAGCGGCTTGCCGGTGATCTGCTTGATGAGGATTCCCGCCGGATAGGTCATCCAGTCGTGCACGTGGATCACGTCGAATTCTTCTTCGCGCGCGATCTGCGCGGCCGCGAGGCTGTAGCGGTATACTTCGGACATCAGATCCTGCCCGTAACCGCCGTGGATTTCGACCGGCTTCCAGCGAACGGGCGCGTCTTGCGGCTGCGAGACCGCCGCTGCGGCGTCGGCCGGCCAAACGCTCCCGCTAAGCTGCGGCAGCCCGAGGCGGCGGAAGATCTCATTTTTCCCGCCGGCGGCGCTTGAGGTTCGGCGGCCTTTGCCGTGCCGGGCGAGTCGTTGTTCGTAACTTGCCGCGCTGTCGTAGGGGCGGAGGCTCGACCTGATGCCGCGCACGACCATCCGCGCGGCAAACCGTTGAAGCTCCGCGATGCTGCTGTTTTGCCGTGGCCTCGTACCGTTTTGGGAACGGCTGTCCGGCGCGGCCGTGGGGCCCTCCGCTTCTGGTTCGCTCCGCGAGACGACGGGAATCAGCGTTCCCGAAGCGGAACGCAGCCTGACATGCGACTCGGGGTGCTCGGTCAAGCGAGTCTGCGGCATGACGAAAAGCACGTCGGTGCCTTTTCGCAGCAGCGCCTGCGTGATGCCGTAACAGGCGGTGCCAAGGCCTCCGCTCTTGTCGGGCGGAAACTCCCAGCCAAGCATGAGCACGCGCATTTACATCGTCTCCTCTCGCAGGTGCGCCTCCCAGCGTCGATACACGCCCGGAGCGGCGCGCTGCATTTTTTTCAGGACGCGCAGCAGTTCCGCCACGCTCCAGGCCTGGGCGACGGCGCCGTTGGGACGATAAGGCGGCGCGGCGTCGAAGATCTCGGCCACTGAACCGATGCCGTACTCGCGCAGATGGGCGGTGCACAGCGGCGTGATCGTCCCCAGCAGATGCCGGGCGGCCGCCGGCCGATCCCACAAAGCGAAGAGCAGGGTATCGCCGTAGGCTCCCAACAGCCACGGCCAGACGGTGCCCTGGTGATAGGCGGAATCCCGTTCTTCCGGCGAACCTTCGTAAAGCGATCGGTAGTTGGCGTCGGCGGGCGACAGCGTGCGCAATCCATACGGCGTGAGCAGCAGCGTGCGCACCCGGGCCAGCATCTCCGCCGCCAGCGGCCGGTCGAGCACCGGTTCGGGCAGCGAGGCGGCGAAAAGCTGGTTGGGGCGGAAGCTCCAGTCGGCGCCGTTTTCGCGCCATACGTCGGCCAAGTAACCGCGCTCCTCGCTCCAGAAGCGGCGCTGGAATTCCTTTTTCAGCGCCGCAAGACGCTTTTTATCCCACGGCGGCGTTTCGCCCAGCGCAGCGGCGGTCTTGCCGGCAAAAACGAGGGCGTTGTACCACAGCGCGTTGATCTCCACCGGGCAGCCCCAGCGCGGCGTTACCGGCCGTCCGCCGACCGACGCGTCCATCCACGTGAGCTGGGTGTCGGGGGCGCCGACGTGGAGCAATCCCGCTTCATCCATGCGCGTGTGGGGCGCGCGTCCGTCCGCGTACGCGGCGATGATCTCCTTGACAGGCTGCCAGCACAGATTTTTGACGAGCTGCAGCCCATTGGCGGCCTGTTCGGTCATCTGCTGGACGGCCCAGACGTACCAGAGCGAGGCGTCGGCGGAATTGTAACTGTGATGGACGCCGTCGGCTCCGTAACAGTTGGGGATCAGGCCGTTCTTCATGGCTCGTCCCGCGCCCGCGAGGATGTCCACGCCCTCCTGGCTGCGTCCGGCGCAGAACGTCAGCCCCGGCAGGGCGATGAAAGTGTCGCGCCCCCAGGCGTCGAACCACGGATAGCCGGCGATCACGATTTTTCCGTTGCGCGGGCTGTCGATGAGGAATTTTTCGCCCTCCCGCTCGAGATGGGCGGTCAGACTTCCGTCCTCGCCGCGGCTGAGACGGCGCCGCGTTTCGTCGTTCCAGAGCCGCGCCAGCCGTGCGGCTTTGCCGGTCGGCTGCAGGGCGGCGCTGAGGATCACGGGACGCTGCGGCGCGAGCTCGATTTCGAACAGGCCGGGCTGGAACAGGTCTTCCGCGTAAGGAAAGCCGCGCTCACGCTCGATCAGGTATTCGGCGTTGTAGTACCAATCGGGCGACGGCAAAAACGTGAAGCGGCCGTCGGTCTGCATGAACAACGGCGGCATCCCGTCGTAAGGTTCAACCTTGAAGCCGGCGGTCTCCGGCCAGGTGCGCACGTGCAGATTCATGTTGGCGTGCGTGAGCGCGTGAAAATTCCGGTAGGCGAGCAGCGGCTTGATTCTCAGCTTGGCCTGCGCGGCGCCGCCTTCCAACGAATAGCGGATCAGCACGCGGTGTTCGCCGTGCGGCATGACGATCTCGCGCGTCAGCACGGCATCGCCGATGCGGTAGCGAAACAGCGGCCAAGCGCCGATCTCGGCCTCGCGCAGATATTCGTGCCCCTTGGGGAAGAAGTTGTCGGGATGCTGGCGGCAGGAGAAGAAAAACTCGTGCCCGCCAAGCAGCAGCGATTCTTCCAGCGCCGACAGCAGCACGTGACGCCCCGCCGGACGGTCGAGGTTGGCGACGAAAAGTCCGTGATAGCGGCGCGTGTTGCACGAAACGATAGAGCTGGAGGCGTAATCTCCCAGACCGTTGGTTTCCAGCCACTCCAGGCGCAGCGATTCACGCAGGTTCTGGCATATCGCCTTGTTGTATTTGAAGTTCATGTCTGTTCCCTCCTCCGAGCCCTGAGGTGCGGCGTTGATATTATCTTCTATCTGTATTATAAACACTTGCGCGAGTGATTGTAAATCAAATCTGTGTTAAAATCTCAGCGATTTCTCGAACGGGACGAAAAGGGCGCGGGCGTATTCCCGCGTCGGCCCTGGAAAACACGGAACGGGAAGGACGGGAGGACCGATCATGCCTGAACTGCCGGAGGTCGAAATGGTAAAGAACGTGACGGCGCCGCAAATCCGCGGACGCCGCATCGAAAAAGTGGCGCTGGAACGTCGCGACGTGATCGCCCACCCGGCGCCGGACGATTTCGTCGAACTCGTGACGGGGCGCGCGGTGACGGGAATGGGACGGCGCGGCAAATTCCTGCGCTTCTTCCTCGACGACGGCGCCGAGATGGTGTTGCACCTGCGCATGACAGGGCGGCTGCTGGTCGTGCCGCCGGAATTTCCCGCGGAGAAGCACACGCGCGCCGTTTTTTCGCTGAGCGGGCGTCTGCAACTGCGCTTTGCCGACCTGCGCCGCTTCGGCCGCTTCTGGCTGCTGCAAAAGGGCGAGAAAGACTGCACCGGCATGGACAAACTCGGTCCGGAGCCCTTCGACGCCGGGCTGACCTCCGTCTGGCTGAAAGAGCGGCTGGGCGCTTCCCGACGTGCCGTCAAGACCTGCCTGCTCGACCAGCGCGTCGTCGCCGGCATCGGCAACATTTACGGCGACGAAATCCTTTTCGCCGCGCGGATCCGGCCGACGCGCGCCGCGTCCTCGCTGAGCCGCCCCGAATGGGAGCGCCTGACGCGGGCGATCCGCGAGGTGATGCGTTTTCACGTGGAGCAGATCGACGTTTCGGCGGAAGAATTTCTGCGCGGACGCGGCACGGAATACCGCAACACGCCGTTGCTGAAAGTTTACGGGCGCGACGGCGATCCCTGCCCCGTCTGCGGCGCGACGTTGCAGCGCGCCGTCGTCGGCGGCCGTTCCAGCGTGTTTTGTCCGCGCTGCCAGAAGCGGAGGGAAACAAAAGTGCCTTCGCTGCGGCAAGGAGCGGCGGAAAAAATGAAGGACGTTCGATGAACGACACTGTTCCACGTGGAACAATGTCCCACGAAAAACGCCGGCGGTCGTTTGACCGCCGGCGTTTGCGTACGGAGCGCCCAGGAGCCGTTTCCGGCCGATGCCGATTTTCCCCGTTCACCGCCGAAGAAGAAATCGCTCCGGTTTCAGCCCCATGGATGCACAGAGCCGTTCGCACTCGTCGAACCTGTAGCACAGCGTGGCGGCGCGGTGACTGTCGCTGGACAGAACGACGCGGCCGCCTTTGGCGGCGATGCGTTTCAGCAGCGGCGGCGACGGATAAGGCGTCGTACGCCAGCCGCGGGAGATGGCGCCGCTGTTGACCTCGAAAGGCCGTCCCGTTTCCAGCAGGGCGTCAAGGGCTTCGGTGGCGGCGCGGACGTAGCGCGGATGACTTTCGTCGAAAAACCGTCCGCCCTCGTTGAATTTCGCGATCAGGTCGAAATGGCCGATCAGATCGGCGCGAGTGCGGCCGACCACGTCGGCTTCCTGCCGGTAGTACAGTTCGGCCATCGCGTAAAAGTCGCCGCCGAAATATTCTTGGGCGGCCTTCTGGAAAATTTCGGGATCCCCGTCGACCGGCACATAATCGCCGCCGATCTTCAGATAATGCACCGAGCCGATGACATAGTCGTAGTCGCCGGCGGGCAGATCGGCGAAATAATCCTGCTCGATGCCGCAACAGATGGCCAGCCGCTGCCGGTACTTTTCGCGCAGCGCCGCGATCTCGCTCCTGTAGGCGGCGGTCCCCGCCGCGGACATGCAGTACGATTCGTCGCAGGGCGTGTGGCTGTGGCCGGAGAAGCCCAGCCGCGTCATGCCCATGGCGACGGCGGCCTGAACGACGGTCTCGGCGCGGTCTTCGCCGTCGCAGAACGTCGTATGGACGTGAAAGTCCTCGCGGATCATGAGGTCATTTTCTCCTGCTTCACCTTGCGATCGATGACATGCCGCGAAGCAAGCTCATGCATGACGTCGTCGAGCGAGATCCCCGCCTGGATCATCAGCACCAGCACGTGGTAGGCGAGGTCGGCGATCTCGTAGACGGTCTCTTTCGTGTCCTCCGCTTTGGCGGCGATGATCACCTCGGTGGATTCCTCGCCGACTTTCTTGAGAATCTTGTCGAGCCCCTTCTCGAACAGATACGCAGTGTAGGAATTTTCCTTCTTCTCGGTTTTGCGGGAGGCAATGAGCCGCATCAGATCTTCCAGCGAGAATTCGCCGCGGCTCTCGCTCCGCCAGAGAGGGTTTGCGAAACACGAATCCGTGCCGAGATGACAGGCCGGCCCGTCGGGATCGACCATGACGAGCAGCGCGTCTTTGTCGCAGTCGGCCGTGATGGAGACGATGTGCTGGCAGTTGCCGCTGCTTTCGCCCTTGAGCCACAGACGCCGGCGCGAACGGCTCCAGAAACAGGTCAGCCCTTTGGCCATGCTGATCGCCAGGCTCTCGCGGTTCATGTAGGCCAGCGTGAGCACGCGCTTTGTGGCCGCGTCGACCACGATCGCGGGGATCAGTCCCTTTTCGTCGAATTTCAGTTCGTCGATGGAAATCATGCAATCGTCCTTTTCTCAGTCAAAGCCTGACGGGGATGTGGTTTCGGGCCATTTCCGCCTTGAGGTCGGCGATCTTCACCTCGCCGAAATGAAAGATGGACGCCGCCAGCCCGGCGTCGACCTTGGGCAGCGTTTTGAACAGCGTGATGAAGTCGCCGACGCTGCCGGCCCCGCCGGAAGCGATCACGGGGACCGATACGGCTTCGCAGACGGCGGCGAGCATTTCCAGATCGAATCCCTTTTTCGCGCCGTCGGTGTCGATGGAGTTGACCACCACTTCGCCGGCGCCGTCGCCGACGCAGCGCGTGATCCATGCGACGGCGTCCATGCCGGTATCGTCGCGCCCGCCGCGGGCGAACACGTGAAAAGCGCCGTCCACGCGTTTGACGTCGACGGAGAGCACGACGCACTGGTTGCCGTACAGTGCCGCCGCTTCGCGGATCAGTTGCGGGCGCGCGATGGCGCCGCTGTTGACGCTGACTTTGTCGGCGCCGCAGCAGAGCGCGCGTTCGAAGTCGGCCACGGCGCTGATGCCGCCGCCGACGGTGAGCGGGATGAAAACGCGGCGCGCCGTCTCGCGCAGGATTTCCGTGAAAAGCTTGCGTCCGTCCGGCGACGCGGTAATGTCGTAAAACACCAGCTCGTCGGCGCCGCAGGAACTGTAGAATTGTGCCAGATCGGGCGGCGACGACACGTCGTGAAGCCCCGCAAAGTTGACGCCCTTGACGACGCGTCCGTCCTTGACGTCGAGACAGGGGATGATTCGTTTGGCAATCATTGGGTCACCTCGATCGCTGCCGCGATGGAAATCGCTTTCGTGTAACAGGCCTTGCCGATGATCGCGCCGTACAGTCCCAGCGCGGCCAGCCGCCTGACGTCGTCCAGCGACGAGACGCCGCCGGAGGCGATGATCCGCATTTTCAGTTCGGTCGAAAGAGTCTTGTACAGCGCCACGTTCGTCCCCTGCATCATGCCGTCACGTGAGATGTCGGTGCAGATCAGCGTGGAAACGCCGTCGGACTGCATGCGCCGACAGAACTCGAAAGCTTTCAGCGGCGATTTTTCCGTCCAGCCTTTGACGGCTGCAAAGCCGTCTTTGATGTCCACGCCCACGGCGATGCGCGCGCCGTATCGTGCGACGGCCCGGGCCGCGAAATGCGCCTGGGTCGCCGCGGCCGTGCCGAGGATGACGCGATCGACGCCGGCGTCCAGATACGCGACGATCGCGTCCATGCTGCGGATGCCGCCGCCCACCTGACAGAACAGGCCGGAACTTTTTTTGACGGCGACGATCGTCTCGAGGTTGGGAGTGCCGCCGTTTTTGGCGCCTTCGAGGTCGATCAGATGAAGCTGTCTCGCCCCCTGGGCGGCGAAATCGGCGGCGACGGTTTCGGGGCGGTCGCTGTAAACGGTCATCCGCGCGTAATCGCCGCGCTGCAGCCGGACCGCTTGGCCGGCGTAAAGGTCGATGGCCGGATAGATCAGCATGAGGAACCTTCCAGCTCGCAGAAAGCGCGCAGAATGTCGAGGCCGACGGAGCCGCTCTTTTCGGGATGGAACTGGCAGCCGAACACGTTGTCCCGTGCGACCGCCGCCGTCAGCCAGGCGCCGTATTCGGTCTCGGCCGTGACGTAGTCGTCGCAGCCCCGCGCGGCGAACGAGTGCACGAAGTAGACGCAGTCGCCCTCTTTGACGTACTTGAACAGCGGCGTCGGTTTTCTGAATTTCAGAGCGTTCCAGCCGATGTGGGGGATCTTCAGTCCCGGCGGGACCGCTTCGGCGATGGCGCGGACTTCGCCGGGAATCAGACCGAGCCCGGCGTGTTCGCCGTACTCGAAACCTGCGTCGAACAACAGCTGCATGCCGAGGCAGATGCCCAGAAGCGGCTTGCCGGAGGCGGCCTCGTCCAGCAGAGGACGGTCGAGCCCCGAGGCGCGCAATTTGTCGGCGGCGTCGCCGAAGGCGCCGACGCCGGGCAGGATGATCTTTTCCGCACGGCGTAGTTCAGACGCGTCGGCCGTGACGGTCGCTTCCGCGCCGAGGGCCGCGAACGAGCTGCGCAGCGAAAAGAGGTTGCCCACGCCGTAATCGACGATGGCGATCACTTCAGAGCACCCCCTTGGTGGACGGGATCTCGTCGGCGCAATCGGCCTCGATGGCCACGGCCTGACGCAGACTGCGGGCCGCCGCCTTGAACGCGCCCTCGATGATGTGATGCGAGTTGCCGCCGGCCAGCCGGCGCAGATGCAGGGAGCAGCCGGCGCAGCGCGCGAAAGCCTGCCAGAATTCCTGCACCAGCTCGGTGTCGAACGTGCCCACCTTTTGCGCACGGACCGGCAGGTCGTAACCGAGGCACGCGCGTCCGGAGAAATCCACGGCGGCGAGGATCAGAGCTTCGTCCATGGGCAGGGCGCAGAACCCGTAGCGCGAGATGCCGCGCTTTTCGCCAAGCGCCTGCGCAAAGGCCCGGCCGAGACAGATGCCGATGTCTTCGACGCTGTGATGGTCGTCCACGCTCGTGTCGCCGCGGCAGGTCAGCTTCAGATCGAAACGGCCGTGCCGCGCCAGCAGCGTCAGCATGTGGTCCAGAAAGCCCACGCCGCTGTCGATCTCGCTTTGTCCCGTGCCGTCAAGTTCCAGCCTCAGGGCGATGTCGGTCTCGGCGGTCTGGCGGATGATTTCGGCATGACGCATTCAGCATTCCTCCAAAATAGTTCCAAGCGTGTCCAGCAGGCGGTTCATCTGCTCGCGGCTGCCGATGGTGATGCGGTTGTGCCGGGCCAGCAGCGGCGTGTCGAAATGGCGCACGAGGATGCCGCGGGCGCGCAGTTCCTCGTAGAGCTTGTGACCGTCGATTTTGGGATGGCGGGGAAACACGAAATTGGCCTTCGAGTCGCCAAGTTCAAAGCCCATTTCGCGTAGCGCGGCGGTGACGTCCTCGCGCGTCTCCATGACGGCGCGGCAGTTGGCGCGCGTGTATTCCTCGTCTTCCAGCGCGCCGATGCCGGCGGCCATGGTCATGCCGTTGACGTTGTAGGGATTGGTGGCGTATTTGATCGCGTTCAGGTCGGCGATCAGCTCCTTGCACGCGGCACCGAAGCCGAGGCGGGCTCCGGCCATGGAGCGCGACTTGGAAAACGTCATGGTCACGAGCAGATTGTCGTACTTGTGGATCAGCGGCAGCGCGCTTTCGCCGCCGAAGTCGACGTAGGCCTCGTCGACGACGACGACGCTGCCGGGATTGCCCCTGACGAGGCGTTCGACGTCGGCGAGCGGCAGGGCCAGCCCCGTGGGAGCGTTGGGATTGGCGATGAAGATGGTTTTGTTCAGGCCGACGTAGTCGCTCACGTTCACAGAAAAGTCTTCGCGCAGCGGAATCTCTTCGCACGGCACGCCGTTCAGCGCCGCGAGGACCTTGTAAAAACCGTAGGTGACGTTGGGGAAGGCGGCGGGGTGCCCGGCGTCGCAGAAGGCCATGAAGGCGAAGTTGAGGATCTCGTCGGAACCGTTGGTGCACAGGACCTCTTCGGGCGCGAGATGGTAGACTTCGGCCAGTTTCGCGTTCAAGGCGCGGCACTCGGGGTCGGAGTAGAGGTTCAACCGGCGCGCGGCCTCCGCGGCGGCGCGGAGGGCTCGCGAGGAAGGCGGAAAAGGCGATTCGTTCGTATTCAGCTTGATGAACTCCTGGCTGCGCGGCTGTTCGCCCGGCACGTAGGGGATCAGCCCGGCGTATTTGCTGCTGAAAAAGCGGCTCATTGTTTTTCCTCCATTCGACTCAGAACGCTGCGGGCATGCCCCGTCAGCCCTTCCCGGCGCGCGAAGCCGGCAACGTCCGGCGCCGCTTTGCGCAAAGCGGCGCGCGTGTAATAGATGTACTGCGATTTCTTCACGAAGTCGTCCACCGACAGCGGGCTTGAAAAACGCGCCGTGCCGCCGGTGGGCAGGGTGTGGTTGGGGCCGGCGAAATAATCGCCCAGCGCCTCGGGGCAGTGGCGCCCGAGAAACACCGAACCGGCGTGACGGATGCCGTCAAGATAGTCGAACGGAGCGTCGACGCACAGCTCCAGGTGTTCCGGCGCGATCGCGTTGGCGATCTCGACGGCTTTCGCCAGCGTGTCGGCGACGATGATTTTGCCGTTGTTCTCGATGGCGGCGCGGGCGATCTCGCTCCGTTCCAGTTCGGGGAGCTGGCGCTCGATCTCGGCCTGGACGGCCCGGGCCAGCGCCATGGAATCCGTGATCAGCACGGCGCTGGCTATTCTGTCGTGCTCGGCCTGCGCGAGCAGATCGGCGGCGCACCAGCGCGGATTGGTCCGGCCGTCGGCGATGACGAGGATCTCGCTGGGGCCGGCGATCATGTCGATGGAGACGGCGCCGAAGACCTGTTTCTTCGCCTCGGCGACGAACGCGTTGCCGGGGCCGACGATCTTGTCCACGCGCGGCACGCTTTCCGTACCGTAGGCCAAAGCGGCGATGGCCTGAGCGCCGCCGCTCTTGAAAATTCGGTCGGCTCCGGCGACGCGGGCGGCGGCGAGGATAGCGGGATCGACCGAACCGTCCCGGCGCGGCGGCGTCGTCATGATGATCTCGCGCACGCCGGCGATCTTGGCGGGAATGAGATCCATCAGCACCGTCGAAGGGTAGGCGGCCGTGCCGCCGGGCACGTAAACGCCGGCGCGGTCCATGGGAATAACCTTCTGGCCGACGACGACGCCTGGCTCGTCGTTGATGATAAAGCCGTTCCTGAGCTGGCGCGAATGAAAGGCGCGGATGTTGCCTGCCGCCTTCTCGAGGATGCCGATAAACTCCGGCGCGACCTGCGCCACGGCGGCCTCGATCTCCGCCGGCGTCACCGCCAACGCCTCGAGTCTGGCGCCGTCGAATTTCTCGGCGTATTTCTTCAGCGCCGCGTCGCCGTTTTCCCGCACGTCGGCGATGATCTCGGCCACGACGTCCCCGACGTCCGCGGCGGGGATGGCGCGCGCGAGGATATCCCCGTCGGCGACCTCGCCGCATTTCAATATTCTGATCATTGTTCTGCCTCCGTCATGGCGGTCATGGCCCGCATGATCTCCAAGATCTGTCCGTTTTTGAATTTGAAGCTCGCCTTGTTGGCGATAAGCCGCGCGCTGATGGAGACGACCGTGTCGAGCACGCGCAGATGGTTTTCCTTCAGCGTCGTGCCCGTTTCGACGATGTCGACGATCACGTCGGAAAGACCGAGGATCGGCGCCAGCTCCACCGAGCCGTTGATGCGGATGATGTCGATGTCGCGCCCTTTGGCGGCGTAATAGTTCTGGGCGATGTGCACGAACTTGCTGGCGACGCGCAGCGTGCGGTCGGGGTTGTCGCGGAAGTCCACCCGCGCGGCGACGGCCATGCGGCAGACGCCGGTATGGAGGTCGAGCAGCTCGTAAACGTCGGGCTCGTTTTCGAGCAGGATGTCTTTGCCTGCCGCGCCGAGGTCGGCTGCTCCCCGCTCCACGTAAATGGCGACATCGGAGGGCTTGACCCAGAAATAGCGCACGCCCTTGTGCGGGTTTTCGAAAATCAGACGGCGCCCCGGCTCGAGCACGCCGCCGCATTCCAGCCCGGCCCGCGCGAACATGGCGTAGACCCGCTCGCCCAGGCGTCCCTTGGGCAGTGCCACGTTAAGCATGTTCAAGGAGCTTCGCCTCGTTCCCTTCAAGTCTCATCAGCTGCCTGAACTTGATGCCCTCGGGCAGTTCCTTTTGGGCCATGACGCTGTGTCCGCCGGACGTCAGCTTGGCCGCGGCGGCGCGCAGCGCGCGGGGATCGTCGCGGCGGTCGTAGAGAAGGAGCGTGTCCACGTCGTAGGCGCGTTCGGCGTGGTCGAGCCGTTCGAGCAGGTCCAGATAAATGGCGAAACCGATAGCGCCCGACTGGTGCTTCATCTTGCGCATGAGTCGATCGTACTGGCCGCCGGAAAGGACGCCCGTCGGCACGCCTTCGACGAAGCCGCGGAAGACGATGCCGTTGTAGTAATTGAGGTCGTTGGCGACGGAGAAGTCCACGCGCAGCATGTCCTCGAGGTCAGTCCCTTTGAACTGTACGACGATGCGTTCCAGCTCGTCCAGCTGTTCGGCAAGCCGCGCGCTGCCGGAACGGCTCAGCAGGGCGCGCAGCTTCGGCATGGCCGCGGCCGGACGGTCGCAGAGCGACACCAGCCGGCGGAGGGCGGCGGCCTTGTTCTCCTCGACGCCGGACTGAGCGCAGATCAGGCTCAGCTCATGCACGTTTTTTTCGTTGATGCACTTGAGGACGGCGCGGCGGACGCTTTCGGAAAAGGAGAAGTCGTCGATGATGGCGGCGATGATGCCAAGATGAGCGACATCGAGCACGCAGCGCGGCGAAATGCAGCGCAGACTTTCGGCGGCGAGCATCAGCACTTCGCCGATACAGTACGCGTCGATGGCGCCCACGCACTCCAGACCGACCTGCATGATCTCTTTGAACGTGCGGGTCTTCTGCGAGACGCGGTAGACGTTCTCGTTGTAGAAGAGTTTCTGGACGACGCCGGGCTCGTCTTTGATGTGGCGGATGATGGAGAGCGTCACGTCGGGTTTGAGAGCCATCAGGCGCCCGTTCGTGTCCGTAAAGGTGATGACGCTGTCGCTGACGAGGAAATCCTTGTTGCGCACGTACAGATCGTACTCCTCGAACTTGCTCATTTTGTAATAGGAGTAGCCGTATTTCGAGTAAAGCGAACGCAGCGCGAAGATGGCGCGCTCGTCGTACTTGAGGGAATTCGAGTCGATGTTCATTCTTTCACCGCTTTTCCCGCCCGAGCCGCGCCAGCGCGAGTCGATAACCCCCGCTGCCGTAGCGGAGACAGCGGTTGACGCGGCTGATCGTGGCGGCGCTGACGCCGGCGCCGTTCGTGATTTCCTGATAATTGCGGCCGTCGGCGGGCAATTGCGCCACTTCGGGACGCTGCGCCATGTTCTGAATTTCCGTGACCGTGCGGAGGCCCTCGAAAAACACGGCGCATTCCTCGGGCGTCTTCAGGGCGAGAATCGCCAGATAGAATCGGTCGATGAGTTCCGAATTGAGGTGAGTCATGGGGAAACGTTCCGTCCTTCCGGGAAAATTTACGAATGGCATATTATCACTTTATCATGGTAAAGTCAAGAAGCCGCGGCGGGTTTTTGACGATGAAACTGCCGTCGGGCGCCTCGCCGGAAAAATTTTTGCAGCCCCCGGCTGGAGCGGTTACCTGCCGGTAACCAGGCCACTTTATTGTGCCTTCTTGCGGGAAAACAACGGGGGTTTTTATAATCGAACCGTCAGCAATCGATCACGAAAATCCATTGGAGGCATGAAAAATGAAAAAGTCCGTTCGTTCCGCTCTTTCCGCTCTCGTCCTGTCCGCTTCCGCAGCGTCCGCCGCTTCGGCCGCCGTCACGGCGCCGAAGGTAAGGGAAGTGCCGCTTGCCGCCGGCGTAATGGCTGTGTTCGATTACGGCGACGTCAAGCTGCACGCCTATGCCACGGGCGACGCTCTGGCCGACGAGGCGTATATCGTCGAAGGAGCGGACGCGCTCGTGGGCATCGAACTGCCGTCGTTCACCGCGAACCTCGAGGCGTGGAAGAGTTACATCGGCGGTCTGAACAAACCGATGAAAGATCTGTTCGTCAGCGCCCATCCGGCCGGCGCCAGCTACGCCGAAGGCATGACGATCTACGGCACCGAGGCGGCGAAAAAAGCCATCGCCGGCGGTTCGACGGCGGCCGTCGCCGAGGGGCTGCACAAGGCGTTCGGCGATGAGTTTCACGGCGGCGGCGACACCGCTTCGATCGCGAAAGTCCTTGCCGCCGGACCGGTGACGCTGGGCGGCATCGAGTTCATTCTCGTCGAGCAGGGCGATACCTACGACATCGTCATTCCGGCCATCAACGCCGTTTCCACGCACATGCTGGGCAAACACACGCACTCCATCATCGGCGGCGCGGGCCACATGGACGCCATGCTGAAGACGCTGCGCGGCTACCGCGAGGCGCAGTACGCCATGATCCTGCCCGCCCACAGCGCGCCCGAAGGGCAGGACGCCGTCAGCGAGAAGATCCGCTACGTGGAAAAGCTCAAAGAGCTGGCCGCGTCGAGCGCCAGCGGCGAAGAATTCAAAAAGGGCGCGATCGCGGCCTTCCCGCAGTACGACGGCCTCAACTACCTCGACATGACCGCCGCGGCGCTGTTCCCCGCCAAATAATATCATTTCTTGATTGAAAGGCCTGCCCTTGGGACGCTCCGGGGGCGTCCAGTCGCTCAGGACTACCTCGACCGCTGCGCGCTCTGCGCGACTCGCCTGGCGAATCTTCCTCGGGCGCCCAGCGAGCTATGTTAATGTTTTTTTATCGAGAAATAGTACAAGCTGTTTCGCGACCTCGATCCGGAGCCGGAAATCGGCCCCGGATCTTTTTTGCAAAAAAAACGCAGCCTGCCCGAAGGCAGACTGCGGAAGAATTACCGCGAGCGATACAGTTCCGACTCGACCGGTTCGAGCCATTCGTTGGCTGTCTCTTCGCCGGGGACTTCCACGGAAACGTGCGAGAACCAGCTGTCCCGTGCCGCGCCGTGCCAGTGCTTGACGTTTGGGGGGATGACGACGACCTGGCCGGGCGTCAGTTCGGCGGGGTCTTTGCCTTCCTCCTGGTACCAGCCGCGCCCGGCGACGCAGAGCAGGATCTGGCCGCCGCCCCTGGCGGCGCGGTGCACGTGCCAGTTGTTGCGGCACCCCGGTTCGAAGGTGACGTTTGCCATGAACGGCACGGTCCCTCTGGGCGTGAGCGGATTGAGCCACGAGGCGCCGACGAAGTACCGCGCGTAAGCTGTGTTCTCCTGCCCCCGGCCGAAGATGTTGGCGCGGTCGAACGCCGCCTTGCCGCTTTCGTCGCCCGATTCGCCGCCGGCGTAAACTTCCTTCATCTGAGCGAAAGCGCCCCAGGCGTTGGGCCAGCCGGCGTAAAAGGCCAGGTGCGTGATCAGTTCGGCCATTTCGACGGCGGTGACGCCGTTGTTGCGGGCGTTGGCGAGGTGGTACTTGAGCGAGTTGTCGAAAATCCCCTTCGCGATCAGAGCCGTGACCGTGACGATGGAGCGGTCGCGCAGCGAGAGCCGGTCGCTCCGCGACCACACTTCTCCGAAGAGCACGTCGTCGTTGAGCGCGGCGAATTTGGGCGCGATCGCGCCGAGGGCGTCGCGTCCGGCGGTTTGTTTTTTCATTGGTGCCTCCTGTGCTGACTGAATTCGAGCTTTACCGACCCGTGAGTTGATCATACGCTTCAACTCGAAGAAGTCGAATGCTTTTATTCAATAGGTCGCGATGCCCGCGGCACATGACGACGAAAATTTTTCCGGCGTCGGTCCGCGTTTCCTCCGGATCCCGCCTCGCGCCCGGCAGCGGCGGTCCCGGAACGCTTACAGACGGCCCTGCTCGCGCAGCGCCTGCACTTTCACGGGCAGTCCCCAGAGGTTGATGAAGCCGGCCGCCTGCGCCTGATCGTAATCGCTTTCGCCGAAGGTGACCAGTTTTTCGGAATACAGAGAATACGGCGAGGTCGTTCCGGCGGGGATGATGTTGCCCTTGTACAACTTGAGTTTGACCGTGCCGGTCACGTATTTGTCCGCTTCGTCGGCGAACGCCGTCAGCGCTTCCTGCAGCGGCGTGTACCACTTGCCGTTGTAAATGAGGTCGGCGAAATCGACGGCCAGTTTCTGCTTGACGTGCAGCGTGTCCTTGTCCACCGTGATCATTTCCAGCTGCTCGTGCGCGAAGTAAAGAATGCTCCCGCCCGGCGTCTCGTAAATGCCGCGGTCCTTCATGCCGACCAGACGGTTCTCGACGATGTCGGTAATGCCGATGCCGTTTTTGCCTCCGGCCTCGTTCAGCTTGCGGATGATGTCCGACGCCTTCATCTTCTCGCCGTTGAATGCCGTCGGCGCGCCGGCCTCGAAGTCGACGCTGACGTACTCCGGCGCGTCCGGGGCCTGCATCGGCGAAACGCTCATCTCGAGGAACCCCGGCTTGTCGTATTGCGGCTCGTTGGCGGGATCTTCGAGATCGAGGCCCTCGTGGCTCAGGTGCCACAGGTTCTTGTCCTTGGAGTAATTCGTCTCGCGCGAGATCCGCAGCGGCACGCGGTGCGCCTCGGCGTAGTCGATCTCCTCGTCGCGGGATTTGATGTCCCATTCGCGCCAGGGCGCGATGATCGGCATGTCCGGCGCGAAGCGTTTGATGGCGAGCTCGAAGCGGACCTGGTCGTTGCCTTTGCCCGTCGCGCCGTGACAGATTGCGTCGGCGCCCTCCGCCAGCGCGATCTCGGCGAGTTTCTTGCCGATCACGGGACGCGCGAAGGCGGTGCCGAGCAGGTACTTTTCGTATTTCGCCCCCATTTTCAGCGCCGGGATGATGATCCCGTCCACCATTTCGTCGACGAGGTCGGCCACGATCAACTTGGCGGCGCCGGTTTTGAGAGCTTTTTCCTCCAACCCTTCCAGTTCGTCGCCCTGTCCGACGTCGCCCGAAACGGCGATGATCTCGGGATTGTCGTAGTTCTCCTTCAACCAGGGAATGATGATCGAAGTGTCAAGGCCGCCCGAGTACGCCAATACGATTTTTCCGACGTTTCCCTTCTTCATGCGTTCTTCCTCCGTGTCTGTGTGTTTTTTCGGTACGGCGCGCAAACGTGCCGTCCTGAGCGGAAAACAGCCGCCCGGCTCCCTTCGTTCGTTCGGTTCGCCGTCGGTACGGCGACGCCCCGCGTCGCGGCAGACGCGTCATTCCGCTCCGCCTCCTTTCTTTGCCGAACGTGGGCCGCTGTGTGCGGCCCGCAGGTATTTGAGCGTAAGTTGAGATTGTTGTGTGTTACTATACCATAATTTATTCTCTGGTCAATATAAAATTTTAATTGGCGTTAAATAAATGAACTTACATTTATTATCATTCAGCGTTTCATGCACAATGGCCGCGGGATGTCGAAGGCATATCGTTTTTTCAACGAGCGGCTACGCCTTTCATGCCGTAATTTTCAAGGTTTCACTCTGCAACTGTCGAGATTTGAGACGGAAGTAAATAATTATTTATTATCTATTGACAAATAAACTTTAGTGAACTATGATCCGCTTCAAGGTTAGTTTATAGCCTGCGACATAATAAACCGATTTTTAGGAGGGAACAGCATGTGGAAACGTATTTCCGTAGTGGCCGCTTTTTCCGTTTGGATCGCCGCGGCGGCTTTCGCCGCTTCGGCAATGGATAAGGAAACGCTGATCGTCGGCACGTCAGGCGCCTATCCGCCGTATGAGTTCCACGGGCAGTCCGGCGACTTGGTCGGCTTTGATGTCGACATGACCGAAGCCATCGCCAGAAAGCTGGGCAAAAAATTGCAGTGGCTCGATATGCCCTTCGATTCGCTGCTGCCGTCGCTGATGGCCGACAAGATCGATCTGGTCTCGGCCGGCCTTTCGGCGACGCCGGAGCGCGCCAAACGCGTCAGCTTTTCGTCGCCTTACGAGATTTCCTACAGCGCTTTCGTCACTCGCGTCGACTATCAGCCCAAAAGCGCCGACGATCTGGCCGGCAAAACCGTCGCCGTACAGATTGGCACCGTGCAGGAGACCTTTGCGCGCGCCCTCGGCAACGTCGAAGTCAAGACCTACCAGAAGTTCGACGAGTGCGTGCGCGAAGTGGCGCTCGGGCGCGTCGACGCAACCCTCATGGGCATTCCCGCCGCCAAGGCCTACGTCAAGGCCAAGGATTTCGACGGCAAGATCGCCATCGCCTTCAACAGGCAGATCACCGGCGCCGACAAGGCGATCGCCATCTCCAAGAAAAACGTGGAACTGACGGCCGCCGTGAGCCGGATCATCGAGGAGATGGACAAAAACGGCGAGCTTCAGGCCCTGCGCGACAAGTGGTTCAAAAAGTGAACGAACGGAATGTTCCACGTGGAACATTCCGCGGGCAAAAAAACATCGGGGTGTTCGCACGGTCATTGTGCGAACACCCCGATGTCTTTTGGAACGTCGGATCACGTGGCGGAATACCGCAGCGGCAGTTCGAGGCCGTTGCGTTCCAGCAGCTCTTTGTCGCGGAACAGATCGGGCAGAGGTCCTTCCGCGGCGACAGCCCCGTCGTAGAGCAGCGCGGCGCGGCTGCACACGTCGAGCGCCATGTCAAGGTCGTGCGTGGTGAGGATCAGCGGCTGGGACAACGCGCGCAGGGTTTCGATGACGCGCCGCCGCGCGCGCGGATCGAGCGCCGACGTCGGTTCGTCGAGAACGATCACCTGCGGCTCCATGACCAGGATCCCGGCCAAAGCGGCCAGACGCTTTTCGCCGCCGGAAAGGCGGTGCGGCGGACGCTCGGCCAGGTGCGCCGCGCCCAGACGGTCGAGCATTTCCATCGCCTTTCGCCGCGCCTCGGCGGCGGGCACGCCGCGGGCGACGAGGCCGAAGGCCACGTCGTCGGCGACCTGCGGCATGAAGAGCTGGTCGTCCGGCTCCTGAAAGATCAGGCCGACGGCGCGGCGCAGCTCTTCCGCGCCGGCGGGGCGCCCCCACAGCCGGATCTCGTCCCGGGCGGCGATGCCCCCGGCCAGATGGAGCAGCAGCGTCGACTTGCCGGAACCGTTCGGTCCGACGAGCGCGAGTTTCTCGTTTTCGCGCAGGCGGAACGACACGCCGTTCAGCGCCTTGTGCCCGTCGGGGTAGCTGTAGTGGAGCGCTCGCACTTCCAGCGGGCAGGTGGATTTTTCCGATTGGGGCGGATTCATTGGACGCCTCCCGAAAAATCGAGCGCCAGCGCCGCTGCCAGCAAGATCGCGCAGAAAACGGCCAGCGCTGTGTCTCGGATTCGCCAGTGCAGCGGCTGCGCCGCGGCGAAGCCCGCCAGACCGCCGCGGCAGTTCAGCGCCAGCATCATGCGTTCCGAGCGGTCGGAGCTTTGCAGCAGCGCGCTCGCCGCCATGAAAGCGAACACGCGCCAGCGCAGCGTCCCCTTCAAGTCCGGCGAGCGTCCCGAAGGGCGCGAACCGCTGCGCAGGTTGACGGCCTGCAGGGCCGTGGCCATGCGTTCGGCCAGCAGATAAATGCCGCGCAGCGTGAGCAGCAGCAGAACGCGCAGCTTTTCCGGGCAGCCCAGGCGGGCCAGCGCCGTTTCGCTGCGCGCCGGTCCCATGGCCGCGATCAGCCGCAGCAGCGCGACCGAGATCAGATTCAGCCTCACGGTGATCAGAAGCCCCTGGCGGATTCCTTCGCGCGTGAACGGCCCCCACAGCGTTTTTCCCGGCCAGGTCAGCGCCAGCAGGAACGTCATCGCCAAGCTGACCAGATTGAGTTGGCGCAGCGAGCGCAACAAGGGGCGAAGCGGCCCGCAGAAAAACAGCGCGCCCGGCAGCAGCGCCGCGAAGGCCAGCGCGGCCGGCCGATTCATCGCCGACAGCGTCGCAGCGTAGACAGCGGCGCAGAGCATCCGCGCGCGCGGATCGAAGGCGTCGAGCAGGACGCGCGCGTTTTCAGCGAACAAGTCGCCCGTATCGAGATGCATGGCCGCCGTCCTTTCGTCAGCGGTCGACGCCTGCCAGGAACTCCGGCGAAACTTTTTTCAGCCACGTCACCATGAACGCCGTGATCGCGCCTTCGATAAACGCGACCGGCACGTGGGCGAGAAAAACCACCTTCGCCACGCCGAGAAAGTTTTCGTCCGTTGCGCCGAGGAACAGCCCCACGCCGACGGCGCACAGCAACACGGCCAGCGTGCCGGCGGCGAACGCCCAGACCGCGGCGGCCGCGCCGCTTTGACGGCGGATCGGCCGTGCGAAAATCAGATAGACCAGCAGCGCCGGCAGCGCCACGTCCACCGTGTTGGGGCCGAGCACCGCCAGCCCGCCGAAGTGGAACAGCAGCGCCTGCAGCAGCAGCGCCACCAGCACCGCGGGAAAGGCCGACCAGCCGAGCACGAGCCCCATCGGCGCGATGAGCGAAAGATGCGTCGAGCTGGGGCCGATCTTGACGTTGACCAGCGACGCGAGAAAAAACGCCGACGACAGCAGCGCCACGCGCACGATGCGCTCTGGCTTGAGCTTTTTCAACCCCACGGCCGTTCCCGCCGCGGTGATGGCCCAGCCGGCCGCCAGCGCGCCCGTGGAGAGCACGCCTTCGCTGATATGCATGGTTCAGGCCGCCTTTCCGCGGCGCGCCAGCAGGACGAACGCGGCGACGTTGAAGAGCAGGCTGACGCCGAGGACGCAGCGGATCGCCAGATCCATGCCCTGAGGCACCGCGCTCTGTTCTTTGACGGCGAGGGCGGAGGACTTTTCGGAACCGCCGTCGAGGAATTCCTGCGTCACGCCGATGTCCGCCGTGCATTGATGTCCTTCGTCGTCCTTGACGATCACGCGCCATGTGCCGGGCACGTCGGGAACGAACGCGAAGCGTCCGGCGGCGTCGGTGCGTCCCGACTGGTTGGCGAACTTTTCGTCGGCGGGCGAGAAGACTTTGGTATCAAGATAACTCATCGTTTCGCCGGTGGAGTAGAAGAATTCCAGCGGCACCGAAGGCAGATCTGACTGGCGGTATCCCACGCCATGGGCGGAAGCGCGCAAACAACCAATGGGACCCGTCAGCACGAGTCCCATCAGCAGTGTCGCGACCGCTCTTTTAAACATTGAAAGCGCCGTCATGATCGTTATTTGACTTCGAAGAGCAGGAAGGAACGCACCGTGCGGCTGTCGTAGGTCCCTTCGACGCCGGGCAGGCCATCCTGACGGGCGCGGACGCCCCAGAGGCCGGGCGCGGTGATCTTGATGAACGCCGTGCCGCTCTCCGCTTCGGTGTAGTAGGCATAGGTGTTCTCATACTCGGTGACGAAGCCGTCGTAAGTCGCCCAGACGGGGCCCGTATAAGGCTGACCTTCGAGCACGACCTTCACCTCGAAGAACTCGCCCACCTTGGCGTCGGCCGGATTGGTCACGGGAATGACTTCCAGCGGATGGCCGACGGCCGTGGCGAAGTTCTTGTCGTCCTTGGAGGCGTTGAGGATCAGCTTGGCGTATTTGTCGTGTTTGACCGCCGATTTGACCTTCAGCCCCTGAGCCTCGAGATCCTTGCGCGCCCCCGATTTGCCGCCCTCGTTGGTGACGCTCCAGACGCCGCCGTCCTTTTCGGCGACCACGATCAAAGACTCGCCGGCCTTGACTTCCGGCACCGTGAAGTCGATGCACAGTCCTTTCTCGTTGCCGGTCAGGGGCTGGGGCATCAGCTTGCCGTCCACGAAGGGACCGGCCTTGACGCGTTCGAGACTTTCCACTTCTTCGGGGACGATGAACTTGTGTCCCGAATGCACCGACACCGCCAGAGGCGCGCCTTCCTTGACCTCGCCGTTGGCGCGCAGCGTCAGTTCGTGGGCCATGGCCGCGCCGGAAAGGGCCGAGACGAGAAGCGCCGCCGAGAACAGGGAGAACGTTTTGCGCTGAGACATGAAATACTTCCTCCTTACTTAAATTAAGAATTAAGAAAAAGATTGTGTTGGGCCGCGGCGATTCTGCGACTCGAAAGCGGAAAATCGCCGCTTGAAAAATGACGGTTCCATTATCGTGCCACGACGTAATAATATCATAACGCAAATTTGTGTCAAGGCGCGTAAATAGCGTGTCACGCGTTGCCCGTCGCTCGCGGATTTTTGAGCGCGCTTCTAGAAGATTTCCCCGAAGCGGCGTCAGCGCGCGAGCTCCGCGTCGAAAATCCGCCATGAAAAAAGCGCCCGACAGCCCAGCGGCTGTCAGGCGCTTCGCGCCGTCCGACCGTTTTCGCTTCCGCGCTTCAGGGCGCGGGGCGAAATGTCGAGAACGCGGCAGTCTTTTTCTAAAAAGAATTTTGTCTTCCGCTTTTCTCCGCGTTTTGGTGCCTCCGCCGAGAAGCAAGCCTTTTAAGGCGCGGTTTTCCTGTTTCGCTCTCACAGGTTTTTGACGAACAGCGCGCGGATGGCGTTGAGCACGGCCAGCACCATGACGCCGACGTCGGCGAAGACGGCCAGCCACATGTTGGCGAGCCCCAGAGCGCCGAGCGCCAGGCAGGCGAGCTTGACGCCGAGGGCGAAGCAGATGTTCTGGCGCACGATGCCCAGGCATTTGCGCGCGATCCCGATGGCCTTGACGATCTTGAGGGGATCGTCGTCCATCAGCACGACGTCGGCGGCCTCGATGGCGGCGTCGCTGCCCATGGCGCCCATGGCGATGCCGACGTCGGCGCGCGAAAGCACGGGCGCGTCATTGAGGCCGTCGCCGACGAAAGCCAGCTTTTCGCCGATGGGCTGGCGTGCCAGCAGTTCCTCCACCGTGGCGACTTTATCGGCGGGCAGCAGTTCGGCGTGGAATTCGTCGACGCCGAGCTCCCGCGCGGTCTGCTCGGCGGCGGGGCGGCGGTCCCCCGTGAGCATGACGGTCTTTTTCACGCCGGCAGCCTTGAGCCGCGCCACGGCCTCCTTGGCGTTGGGCTTGATCACGTCGGAGATGACGATGTGTCCCGCGTACTCGCCGCTGACGGCCATGTGCACGATCGAGCCGGCGCTGCGGCAGCGGATGCAGGGGATGCCGAGGCGCTCCATGAGTTTGACGTTGCCGGCGGCGACGGGCAGTCCGTCCACGACGGCGGTGACGCCCTCGCCGCTGATCTCGCGGACGTCGGAAACGCGGGCGCGGTCGATCGGTTTGCCGTAGGCGAGGCGCAGCGACTTGCTGATCGGGTGCGGCGAAGCGCTTTCGGCCAGCGCGGCGAACTCGAGCAGGCGCTTGCGCTCGATGGGGCAGTGGTGCACGTCGCTGACTTCGAAGACGCCTTGCGTGAGCGTGCCGGTCTTGTCGAAGACGACGCATTTCGTGTTCGCCAGCGTTTCGAGATAGTTGGAGCCTTTGACGAGCACGCCTTCGCGGCTGGCGCCGCCCAGCCCGGCGAAGAACGTGAGCGGAATGCTGACGACCAGCGCGCAGGGGCAGCTGATGACGAGGAAGGTGAGGGCGCGGTAGAGCCAGTCGCCCCAGTTTGGGGAAAGTCCCATCGCGAAAAATCGCGCCAGCGGCGGCAGCACGGCCAGCGCCAGCGCGCCGCTGCACACGGCGGGCGTGTAGACGCGCGCGAACTTGCCGATGAACTCTTCCGACTTGGATTTGCGCGAACTGGCGTTCTCGACCAGGTCGAGAATCTTCGAGGCGGTGGACTCGCCGAACTCGCGCGTGGTTTTCACTTGGAGCACGCCGCTCATGTTGATGCAGCCGGAAAGGATCTCGTCGCCGGGTTCGATTTCGCGCGGCGCGCTCTCGCCGGTGAGGGCGGCGGTATCGAGCGTCGAGCGTCCGCCGGCGACGACGCCGTCGATGGGCACTTTCTCGCCGGGCTGGACGACGATGACCGTGCCGGGGGCGACCTCGTCGGGATCGACGCGCTCGAGGCGGCCGTTTCGTTCGACGTTGGCGTAATCGGGGCGGATATCCATGAGGGCGCCGATGCTGCGGCGGCTTTTGCCGACGGCGTAGCTCTGGAACAGTTCGCCGGTCTGGTAGAAGAGCATGACGGCGATGGCCTCGGTGTAGTCGCCGTCCTCGTAAACGGCCAGCGCCATGGCGCCGATCGTGGCCACGGCCATGAGGAAATTCTCGTCGAAGATCTGGCGGTTTTTGACGCCCTTGAGCGATTTGCCGAGAATGTCGTAGCCGACGGTCAGATACGGCACGAGATAAAGCAGGAAGCGCGCCGCGCCGGCAGCGCGCGCGAAGTGCAGGGCGGTCGTCATCGCCGCCGCGGCGACGATGCGCAGCAGCGTGTGAATCTGTTTCCGGTTCATGGCATATCCCTCCGCGAGGCTTTCCGCCGCGAGACGGCGCGGGAAAGCCGATTCGATTTGGATACAAACGCGCGTTGACGCGCGGCGCGGTCCCCAAACGCCCGTCGCGAAAAACGGCTTTCCGGCGTGAAGGGCGCAACGGACGGCTAGAAGAAGATCTCGCAGTCGTCTTCGACTTTTTTGCAGTTTTTCAGCACCTCGGGCATGACGCTCCGGGGATCCTGATCGTCCTCGAACTCCACGTTCATTTTCAGCAGCATGAAGTTGACGCTGGCGTCTTTGACGCCGGGCGTGTTCCTGGCGGCCTGTTCCATCTTGTTGGCGCAGTTGGCGCAGTCCACTTCGATTTTGTAGCTCTTTTTCATGGTCGGCGACTCCTTTTTGGAAATGATGGGCGGCAAACGATTAAACAAATGCTTATTCGTTGATGAGATTGTATCGCCGCGGCGCGATCCTGTCAATCTTCTGTTCGCGAGGGCGCGAGAAACGGCCGGAAAATTTCGCGGCACGCTTTTCAGCGGCGGATTTTTATGGTAAATAGTTAAAGAAGAAAGGGAGGCGATTCCATGCCGCCAGTCCGTCTGCCGCACCGGCACGGCCAACCGGTCGAGGAATTCTGTGCCGCCGCGCCGTCGGTGCGCGATTTTCAGACTGTCGCCGACGTGTTCAGACAGCTCGGCGACGCCACGCGCATGCGCGTGTTTTGGCTGCTGTGCCACGGCGAAGAGTGCGTGATCAACATTTCCGCGCTGATGGAGATGTCCAGTCCGGCAGTGTCGCACCACCTGCGCTCGCTCAAGAGCGCAGGGCTGATCGTCAGCCGCCGCGAGGGCAAGGAGGTCTATTACAAAGCCGCCGCATCCGAGACGGCGGCCCTGCTGCACCGCGCCATCGAAGAGCTGATGTCCATGGTCTGCCCCTGCGCGCAGCCGCGGCGTCGCGACGGGAACGGGTAAAAAAACGGGAGCGCGCGCGTCGTCGTCGTCGTCGTCGTCCGTTC
>NZ_ADFP01000123.1 GCF_000177335.1 Pyramidobacter piscolens W5455 | reverse complement strand
GGCGGAGCCGGCGGCATCGCCGGACTGATCGGCGGCGGTATCGCCGGCGCCAGCAAGAGCTGGGGCGTCAACGACTTCCGCAATCTGACCTTCCACGTCGGCGGCACCATTGACGACCCCAAGATCGGCAGTTTCAAAGTCAACGGCAAGACCTGGGACGCCCAAGAAGCCCAGCAGGAAAACGCCAAAGTCACCGACGTCAAGGCTCAGGCCAAGAACGCCGTTGAAAAGGCCAAAGAAGACGCCGTGAACAAGCTCACCGAAAAACTCATAGGCGGCAAAAGCGGGGCCGGCGACACATCCGGCAAGAACAGCGTCAAAGATCAGCTCAACAAAGAACTTGAAAAAGGACTGAACAGCCTCTTCGGCAAATAAGAGACGGACGCCCGCGGAACAGAAAAGCGGCAGTTATGAAACATGGGCGGCGGATTCGGCAGGAATCCGCCGCCCATGTTTCATGTCGCCCGAACGCCTTTTTCCATTCGCAAGAGCGCCGCCCAACGCGCGTGATGAAGAGGCGTTTCATCTGCGCCTTTGCCGATAGTAAACATTTTAATGCAAAATTAACTGTCATTATCGTAATGATTAATATATTTTAGTGTTGAATTTTGTATCCATAAAAATTATGATTCAAACGGCTCTTAAAACTTATCATCGAATCAGGAGGGAATTACCGTGAAGAAAAGTACTCTGTGGTGCGCGCTGGCCGCTCTGGCGCTGGGGACTTCGGCCGCCTGCGCGGCGGGCCCGCGGGACGTGACGATCGGCCTGACGGGCGACGCCTATTCGTTCTATCCCTACTCGCTGAACGAAGACCTCAACAACGCCATTATGGAACACGTCTTCGAGCCGCTCGTGACCCTTGACCGGGAGATCAAACCGCAGCCGCTTCTGGCCGAGAGCTGGGAGACCAACGAAGACGCTTCGGTCTGGACGTTCCATCTGCGCAAAGGCGTCACGTTCCACAACGGCAACGCTTTCAACGCCGACGACGTGCTGTTCTCGTTCGAGCGCGCCAATACGGCCGGCAAGTCGGCTTTCATTTACGCGTTCGCCACTGTCGACAAGAGCGAGAAGATCGACGATCACACCGTCAAAATCACCTGCAAGGCGCCCAACGTGCTGTTGCTGGCCCACGTCAAGGACGTGGTGATCCTCGACAAGGAGACCTGCGAAGCCCACGACGACGATTACAACGCCAACCATCCCGTCGGCACCGGCAAGTACACGCTGGCCGAGCACGTGCGCGGCGACCGCATCGTCTTCAAGCGCAACGAAGCCTACTGGGGCGCCAAGCCCGAGGCCGAGAACGTCGTCTACAAGCCGATCACCAACCCCGGCACCCGCACGGCCAACATGATGTCCGGCGCCGTCGACATGATCATTGACGTGCCGGTGCGCGACGTGGCCATGATCGAGCGCAACAAAAACATCAGCATCGTCAAGATGCCCAGCCTGCGCGTCATCTACCTCAATCCGTCCTGCGTGGAAAACCCCAGCAAGGATTCCAAGTTCCCGCTGGTCTCGCCCACGGGGAAGAACCCGATGGTCGACAAGCGCGTCCGCGCCGCCATGTATCACGCCATCAACGAGGACGAGATCGTCGCCAAGATCATGAACGGCTTCGCCCTTCCCGCCGCAACCTACTGCCCCGAGGGTTACAACGGCTACAATCCCGAGATCAAGCGCCTCGCCTACGATCCGGCGCTGGCCGAGCGTCTGCTCGACGAAGCGGGCTATCCCCGCCAGGCCGACGGCACGCGCTTTCAGGTAACGCTCGACGCGTCAAACGACCGTTACATCAACGACGGCCCCATCGCCACGGCCTGCGCGTCCTACCTCGAGAAGGTCGGCATCAAAGTCGTGCCCAATTTGATGTCGCGCAATATTTTCTTTTCCTATATCGGCGCCAGCAACAAGTCGGGAGACAACACGCATCTGTGCCAGACCGGCTGGGCCGATTCCGGCGGCGAAGGCGCGCTGATCGCCCTCGACATGATTTACTCGATGAAACCCGGCGAGTACGTCAAACAGGGCTGGGGCGGCGTCAAT
Organism: Pyramidobacter piscolens W5455; assembly: GCF_000177335.1. Taxonomy (NCBI): domain Bacteria; kingdom Thermotogati; phylum Synergistota; class Synergistia; order Synergistales; family Dethiosulfovibrionaceae; genus Pyramidobacter; species Pyramidobacter piscolens. The sequence goes on along the minus strand of NZ_ADFP01000123.1, from coordinate 46,347 downwards.
CGCGGCTACTACAGCAATCCCGAAGTAGACAAGCTGGTCGAGGAAGCGATGGCGACCGTCGACGCCGAAAAACGCGACCAGATCGTCCGTCAGGCGTGGAAGCTGGCCGCCGACGACGTGGCCTACATCCCGCTGCATTTTCAGATGGACGTGTACGCCGTCGGGCCGCGCATTGACTACGCGCCGCGCTATAACAAATACGTGTACGCGTGGGACGTCACGTTCAAGAAATAATTTCGGTTCCCGAAAACCACAAAATAACGCAGACGGTTCTTTTCACGCGAAAAGAACCGTCTGTCTTTGATGAAAGTCTTTTTCCGCCTTTTTCGCTCCGAAATAGGCTTCTTCCGCGGAGGTGACCTTTAAGGTGCTTCAATTTTTAGTCAAAAGGCTGACCCAGCTCGTGCTGGTCGTGCTCGTGGTCTCGCTGATCGTGTTCGTGCTCACGAGCGTGCTGGGCAATCCCGTGTATCTGATGGTGAGAGAGAACGCGACGCCCGAGGAGATCGCGGCCGTCTCGGCCTATCTCGGCCTGGACAAGCCGCTGTACGTGCAGTACTGGATCTTCGTCAAGAACGTCTTGAACGGCAATTTCGGCCAGTCGTACATGTACCATCTGCCGGCGCTGGCGCTGATCACCGAACGGCTTCCTGCCACGCTGGACATCGTCGCCGTGGCCATGGTGCTCTCGATCTTTCTCGGCATCCCGCTGGGCGTATGGTCCGGCGCGTACCCGAAGAGCCGTTTCAGCAAAAGCGTTATGGCCATGTCCATCGCCGGGATCTCCATGCCGTCGTTCTGGATCGGCATGGTGATGATTTATTTCTTCGGGCTGTATCTCGGCATCCTGCCTGTTTCCGGGCGCGGCGAAACGGGCGTGATCTTCGGCATCACAACCAGCCTCGCCACCGCCGACGGCTGGGCGCACATCATCCTGCCGTCGATCACGCTGGCGCTGGGCAACGTGGCGACGATCATCCGCCTCACGCGCGCGGGGATGCAGGAGAACATGCGCCAGGATTACGTCAAGTTCGCGCGCGCCAAGGGCGTGCCCAACCGCAAGGTGCTGTTCGGCCACGCGCTCAAGAACACGCTGATCCCGGTGGTGACGGTTTTCGGACTGCAGCTGGGCAATCTGATCGCGTTCACGACGATCACGGAGACGATCTACGCCTGGCCGGGCATCGGCAAGATGCTCATCGACGCCGTGACCAGCGCCGACCGGCCGATCATCGCCGCTTACATTCTGTTCGTGGCGGTGATGTTCGTGTTCATCAACTTCATCGTGGACCTGCTCTACGTTTTCATTGATCCGCGCATCGACTTGCAGTAGGAGGGGGACGAAAAATGTCTGACGCACAAGAGAAAAGCCGAGTCGCACGCTTTCTGGATTCGGAACTGTTTTACAATTTCCGCCACTCCCCTACGGCGATCGCCGGAGCGGCGATCGTCCTGCTCGTGATCCTGATCGCGGTCGTGGGGCCGCAGTTCACGGTGCAGAATCCCTACAACATGGCCGAGCTCGACCTGGGCGACGCCTACAAGCCGCCGTTCTGGCTGGAGGGCGGCGACCCCAAGTTCCTGCTGGGCACCAACCAGCAGGGGCGCGACATGGTCAGCGCCATGGTCTACGGCAGTCGCGTCTCGCTGGTCATCGGCCTGCTGGGCACGTTGATGGCCAGCGGCATCGGCATCGTGCTGGGGCTGATCTCGGGCTATTTCGGCGGCAAGGTGGACGCGCTCATCATGCGCTTTGCCGACGTGCAGCTGTCGTTCCCGTCGATGCTGATCGCGTTGTTTCTGATGTCCATGCTGGGGCGCAGCATCACCAACATCCTGCTGTCGCTGATGCTGGTCGGCTGGGTGCGCTACGCGCGCACGGTGCGCGGCGAAACGCTGCGCGTCAAAAAATGCGAATACATCGAGGCCACGCACGTGATCGGCCTGCCGAACTGGCGCATCCTTTACAAGCACGTGCTGCCCAATGTCTTCGCCTCCATCGTCGTGCTGTCCACGATCCAGGTGGGCGGCTTCATCCTCACCGAGGCGACGCTGAGCTTCCTCGGCCTGGGCGTGCCGATCTCGCGCCCGTCGCTTGGTATGCTCTGCAACGACGGCTTCACGGTGCTTTACAGCGGCCTGTGGTGGGTCTCGATCCTGCCAGGGCTGTACATCATGATCATCGTGTTCGGCATCAACCTTCTCGGCGACTTTTTGCGCGACGAGATGAACCCCAAGCTGAAATGAGGCGCCGCCCATGGACGATAAACTTCTTTTGCAGGTGAGGCACCTGCGCACGTGGTTCAAAACGTTCAAGGGCACCGTCAAGGCCGTGGACGACGTGTCGTTCGACATCAGGCAGGGCGAAGTGCTGGCCGTGGTCGGCGAGTCCGGCGGCGGCAAGTCGGTGACGGGATTTTCGCTGATCCGCCTGATCGAAGAGCCGGGCTATATCGAATCGGGCGAGATTCTGTTCGACGGCAAAGACCTTATGAAGCTTTCCGAGCACGAGATGAACAAGCTGCGCGGCAAGGACATCTCCATGATCTTCCAGGACCCGATGACGTCGCTCAATCCCGTCTACACGATCGGACAGCAGCTCGACGAAACGCTGCGGCTGCACACGGGCATGAGCCGCGGCGAGCGCCGCCAGGCCAGCGTCGATCTGCTCAGGGCCGTAGGCATTTCCAATCCGGAAAGCCGCCTTAAAAACTATCCGCACCAATTTTCCGGCGGCATGAGGCAGCGCGTCGTCATCGCCATCGCGCTGGCGGCCCGCCCGCGGCTGATCGTCGCCGACGAGCCGACGACGGCGCTGGACGTGACGATTCAGGCGCAGATCCTCAAGCTCATGACCGATCTGATCCGCGCCGAGGGCTCTTCGCTGATGCTCATCACCCACGATTTGGCCGTCGTTTCGGAAGTCGCCGACCGCATCAACGTGATGTACTGCGGCAAGATCGTCGAGAGCGGCGCGGCGCGCGACGTGATCGACCGCAGCGCCCATCCCTACACGCACGGGCTGATCAGCTCGATCCCCGATCTGGGCACGGAAAAAGAGCGCCTCGACACGATCCCCGGCATCGTCCCCAACATGTTCGACCTGCCTTCGGGCTGCTATTTCAGCCCGCGCTGTTCCCGCGCGCAGGAGCGCTGCCGCCGCGAAGCGCCGCAGCTGCGCGAGGTCGCCCCGGGGCACTGCGCCGCCTGCCATTTTCCGCTCTGCGGGGAGGTGAAGTAACATGAGCTGTCTGCTTTCAGTCAAAAATCTCGAACAGCGTTTCGACCTCGACCGCTCGCTCCTCAGCCAGATCCGTTTCGAAGGCGGGCGCGTCGTGCGCCGCAAACGTATCGTTCACGCCGTCAACGGTATCAGTTTCGACCTCGAAGAAGGCCAGGTCTACAGCCTCGTCGGAGAATCGGGCTGCGGCAAATCGACGGCCGCGCGCAGCATCATCCGCCTGATCGAACCGGCCGGCGGCTCGGTCCGCTACCGCGGGCAGGACATCGCGCATATTCCGCTGGACGAGATGCTGCCGCTGCGCAAAAAAATGCAGATGATCTTCCAGGATCCCTACGCCTCGCTGAACCCGCGCCAGAACGTCATGGAGATCCTCACGGAGCCGATGCTGTTCCACAGGGTTGCCGGCAGCAAAAAGGAAGCGCGCGCCCGCGCGCTCGACCTGCTGTCCCGCGTCGGCATCCGGCCCGAACAGGCGAGCCGCTATCCGCACCAGTTTTCGGGCGGACAGCGCCAGCGCATCGGCATCGCCCGCGCGCTGGCCGTGGAGCCGGAATTCATCATCGCCGACGAACCGGTGTCGGCGCTGGACGTGTCCATTCAGGCGCAGATCCTCAATCTGCTCATGGACCTGAAAGACGAGTTCCACTTCTCCTATCTGTTCATCGCCCACAACCTTTCGGTGGTCAAGCACATTTCCAACCAGGTGGCGGTCATGTATCTCGGCAGCATCGTCGAAAAGGGCAGCAAGGAGCAGATCTTCGCGTCTCCGCAGCATCCCTACACCAAGGCGCTGTTCTCTTCGATCCCGACGCTGACGGGACACAACATGCGCAACGCCGAAGGTCTGGAAGGCGAGATCCCCAGCGCCGTGAACCTGCCGTCGGGCTGCTGCTTCCACACGCGCTGCCGCTGCGCCATGCCCGTTTGCTCGCAGCGCGTGCCCGAAGAACGGGAGATCGCGCCGGGACATTGGGTGCAGTGCCACCTTTTTGATCGCTGAAATTTTTGACGTCCGCTCGAAGTTTTTCTATAATCGGCGGCGGAAAAGGAGAGGGAAAACTTTTCCTCTCCTTTTTTTGCAGAGGCTGTTTCGATTCCATCATTTTTTCGGGAAAGGATGCTTTTCATGGATCTTGTCATTCTGGCTCTGGCGCTTTTGATCGCGCTGCCCGCCGCGGCTCGCGCCTGTACGACCGTGGTGATCGGGCGCGAAGTTTCGCCGACGGGGCATGTGATCGTCGGCCACAACGAAGACGACGGCGGACGCCTCGTCAACCGACACGGCTGTGTCCCCGCCGCCGACCACGCTCCCGGCGAAACGCTGCCCGCCGAAGACGGGCACGCCGTCATCCCACAGGCGGCGCACACGCACGGCTTCTATTGGAGCGAGATGAAAGGCGCCGCCGGCGGCATGTCGACGGCCGATTCCTTCTACAACGACCAGGGCGTGCTGATCGTCAGCAACAGCTGCGTGGACTCCAAAGAAGACCCCGAAGACGCCTCGCGGCTCAGCGAGGGCGGCATCGGCTTTAACCTGCGCCGCGTCATGGCCGAGCGCGCGACGTCCGCCCGCCATGCCGTGGAAATCGGCGTCGAAATGCTCGAACGCTACGGCTACGTTTCTTCCGGAAGATCCTACACCTGCGCCGACGCCGACGAAGCCTGGATGCTCCAGGTCGTCAGCGGCCGCCGTTACGCCGCGTGCCGCGTCGGCGACCGCGAGGCGGCGTTCATTCCCAATTACTATACGATCCACGAGATCAATTTCGACGACCGCGACAACTTCATCGTCTCGCCCGATCTGGTCGAGTACGCACAAAAGAAAGGCTGGTACGATCCCGCTCAGGGCGCGTTCGACTTCGCGCGTGCCTATCAGGCCGAAAAGGACTGGATGGGGCCGGGCAACACGTACCGCAGCGCCGCCGGCTATTCGATCCTGACGCGCAGCCCCTTCTGGCGCGAAGACCGCTACCCCTTCGCCGTCGTGCCGAAGCGTCCCGTCGCCGTGGAACAGGTCATGGAAATCCTGCGCTGCTACTACGAAGGCTCGTTCCTCGACCCCGCCTGGGCGCGTATGCAGTTCCCCGGCGGCGCGCCGCACGACACGGAGATCCGCCGCATCTGCACGGGCACGACCATGGAATCGTCCGTCACCGTCTTCGGCGATCGGGATCGTCCCGAGACCACGACGATGTGGCTGTGCGCAGGACGCCCCAGCGAACTGCCCTATCTGCCCTTCCACCCGTTCTGCGGCGTGCCCGCCGCGCTGGACACGATGGGAGACGAAGCGCCGGCGCTTTTGGCCGTTCACTGCCGCCCCGACGCGGAGATCGCGACATGGCGCGACGACGGCTGGCAAAAGCTGCGCGACTTCCAGAACCTCTTCGAACTGGTCTTCCAGCAGCATCACGACGAGCACGAGCGCTGGCTGTGGAGCTACGAAAACACCCTCGCGCGAAGCGAAAGCGAACTGCAGGCGCGCGCCGCGACGCTCCACGACAGAGCGCGCGCCGTGACGCTGCTGAGCGAACGGGACGAAGCCGTCGCCGCGCAGGCGCTGCGCGACCTGGCGGAGCAGCAGAAAAACTTGCGCCCCGTCGCCGTGAGCGCTTTCCCCGCCGCCGCAGCGATGGACAGCGCCGAAGAGATCGAATTCGGCTTCGCGCTCACGGACGGACGGATCCCCGCCGAGGGGTCGCTGCTGCTCACGCTGGGCGGCACCAACGCCCGCCTCATGGGCATCCGCCCCGTCGCCGGCTCGCTGCGGGCCGACGGCGGCCGCTGGACCGTCCGCGTCAAAGCCGTCGACTTGCAGAAGGCCGGCGTGCCCGGAACCTTCGACTATTGGCTCGGCGGACGCGACCAATGGGGCCGCTCCTTCGGCGGGCGCGTCTTCTTCACGTTCACGGAACCCGCGGCATAGAAAAAGTTCCACGTGGAACATCCCGCATCGAACACGGACAGTCACACGATTCCTTCAACATGAAAAACGCACGATGACAAAAACGCCGCGGCTCGGTCAGCGCTGACCAGGCCGCGGCGTTTTTATCTCATACTGATTCTTTGCGGAGCGGTTAGAACAGGTTGCCGTCCGCGTCAAATTTCAGTTCGTACGGCGCGCCGACAACCTCCATGTGCGGATGGGCGGCAACCGTCGGCAGTAAAGCTTCGGAAACTTCGATCTCGTCGAGGGCAATGGTGTTCTTGATGCGCACGAGGCGCAATTTCGACGGGTCGAGCACGTTGCAGGTCTTGACGCACCCCTGGATGACCTGGCGGTCGCTCTTCAGCACCATGGGGATCTTCACCGTCAGCGGCACGGTGGAAGTGATGGCGTTCGGATAGGTTTGCTCCATGCTGAACTTTTTGTAGGCGCGCATGGTGGTCATGTCGAGCATGCCCAGACCGTTGCCGTTGCCGTGCGAGACGTCGGTGATGTCGAGCGCGGCGACGCGGGTGATTTTCGGGCCGCCGGAGGCGTAGGGCGTGTTGTAGCGTCCCACCACGTTCGTGTCGAAGCCCGTGCCGGCGATGTTCTTGCCGATCTCGTCCATGATCAGCACGTCGAACTCGTCGAGCTGGATCTTCGCCAGCAGCTCCCAGGCGCGCTTGAGCAGCGCCGGCTCGCGCTCGAGCACTTCGTCTTTGCGCATCAGCTCGATCTGCGCCGTCTCGTGATAGGCGTTTTCCAGCAGGGCCACGCAGCAGAGCACGTTCTTCTTGGCCAACGTTACGGCGGCGATGGCGGGAATGTTCTCGGCCATACGCCCGAAGCCTTCGGCGTGGCAGAAGTCAGCGCCTTTCTGCTTGCCCATGCCGATGGCGCACATTTTGCAGATGCCGCTCTCCACCGCGCCGCGAAATCCCGTGTGCGGCTTGACGCGGTTGACGACGATGATGGCGTCGGCCGCGTCGGCGTAGCTGTCGAGATAGACGGGGCGGCCGTTGGCCGCCGTGCCGAGCCGCACCGTTTCCATGGTGGAGCGAACCGGCGCGCCCATGGTTTCTTCGGTGATGCCGAGGCCGGCCAGCATGTTTTTCTGCCCTTCGGCGGTGGCGCCGCCGTGACTGCCCATGGCGGGGAAGATAAAGGGCTCGCCGCCGCGCCTTTTCACCGCCTCGACCAGCGTCCTGATGATCAACGGATAGTTTGTGATGCCGCGGCTGCCGGCGGTGATGGCAACGGTCATACCGGGCGCGACGGAATCGAGATAGCGCCCCGTTTCCAGCCCGGTACGCAACTCACCGGCGGGGTCCGGCACGCAAGGGCGGGGAAAGTTCTGGCGGACTTTCACGAACCGGGGGATCCGGATGGGATCCAGCGCTTCATCGATGAACGACATGAACATGCACTTCCTCTTCATGAAAAAATAGCGATCTTTCGAGGAGGTCCCGCGCAGGAGCGCGCATTCTCGAAAGTCGGACTGGCAATTCATTCCTATCACAAGTCCTTCTCTTTGTCCAAGTCGTGAAAGCGTATAACATCATGAACGCGCGGCTATGCGCCGAGGAACTCCCGCCGCCGGCTGCGAAGCGGCCATCAGGGCTGTATCATAAGCGGAATGATCTTCTTCAGGTCGGCGGTCTTTTCGATCGTGAAGAGCGGCACGCTTTTTTCGGCGCAGAGCGTGGTAAAATAGCCGTCGAGATTGCCGTCCGAACGGACGATCATGAAGTCGGCGGCGCTGGCGAAGGGCAGGAACGGTTCGGAGTTCTTGAGACGGCGCGGCTCGCCGCCCACGTGCATGGCGATGACTTTCACGTCGCGTTTCTTCGCCTCGGCCAGGATCTCGGAACAGCGAGCCGCTTCGTCGAGGATGCTCAGCCCCGACACCGTAGGGCTGGGTTTGCCGTCGCGGGTGATGACGATGGCCGTCGAATCGGCGTCGAACGAGCAGCAGTACACGCTGCTGCTGCACCCCAGGACGGCGAAGATGGTCTTGTAGCGGCTCCAGTCCACTTCCCCGGCGGGAACGTCGAGCTTGTAGTCATAGTCGATCTGCAACCGACGGCACAAAATGTTGACCGAATTGGTGTCCTGACTTTGACCGAAGCCAGTGATCAGCACGGGCGTTTCGACCCGGGGCAACGGCGGATTCGCGGCCGCGGCGTTTGCCGTCCGGAGGAAGACCGCGCAGAAAAAGACGCCCCAACAAAAGATTCTTCTCATCTTTGAAAATATCTCCTCAGCGTTACGGCAACCGAACTTATGCATTCTTTTCATTTGACAGCGGCGATGCCGCGTGCTAGCTTTTGAAATATATTTCTGCCCATGGCGCAAAAAAGTCCGCCCTTTTGCGATTATAGCACAGAGGCGCGGACAATTTTAAATTTTCTGTAACGGAGGTTTTCAGAAATGAGAAGATTTTTCCTGCTGCTGGCCGCGCTGACGCTGGCGTGCCGCGCCCCGGCCGCGGCGGCGGACAAGAAGCTGACCGTGGTCGCCACTGTTTTTCCGGCCTATGATTGGGTACGCGTCATTCTCGGCGAACGGGTCGGCCAGGTTCGCCTGAAACTGCTTTTCGACAACGGCGTGGACCTGCACAGCTATCAGCCTACCGTCAACGACATGATCCTGGTTTCGTCGTGCGACCTCTTCATCGGCGTGGGCGGCGCTTCCGACAGCGCTCTGTCCGGCGCGGTCAGCCGGGACGTGGCCGTGATCGATCTGCTTGCCTCTCTTGGCGAGAGCGCCCGGGAAGAAGTTCCCGCGGCCGGCGAAACGTCGGAGCATCACCATCATGATCACGCGCACGAAGAGCCGGAGCTGGACGAACACGTGTGGCTGTCGCTGCGTCATGCCCAGCGCTTCTGTCGTCTCATCGCCGAAAAGCTGGCGGCACTCGATCCCGAAGGCGCGCCGCTCTACCGCGCCAACGCCGCGGCCTACATCGCCCGGCTGCAGGCGCTCGACGGCGAATACGCGGCCATGACCGCCTCGGCCAAGCGCCGCGCCGTCGTCTTCGCCGACCGCTTCCCCTTCATCTACATGACCGAAGACTACGGACTGGCACACTACGCCGCTTTCAGAGGCTGTTCGGCCGAAAGCGAAGCCAGTTTCAAAACCTTGGCCGTTTTGGCGGGCAAGGTCAGGGAGCTCGACGTGCCCGCCGTGCTGGTGTTGGAAAACTCGGACCGCAAGATCGCCGCAACGGTGCTGCGCACGGCCGGCGGCCGGGAGCGGAAGATCGTCGTCATGAACTCCATGCAATCCTGCACCGCCGGGGATCTGGAACGCGGCGTGACCTACCTTTCGTTCATGCAAGACAACCTTGCCGCGCTGCGCGAAGCGCTCGACTAGGACGGGAAGACCGCCATGGCTCTGCTTACCTGCGAAAATGTCGCCGTCGGCTACGAAAACGCGGCCGTCGTGGAAGGGCTGAACTTCGCCGTCGAGCGCGGCGACTATCTCTACATCGTCGGCGAAAACGGCTCCGGCAAAAGTACGCTGATGAAGACCGTCCTCGGTCTGATCAGGCTGCGGAGGGGACGCGTCGTCACCGGTGAAGGGCTGAAACGGACCGAGATCGGCTACCTTCCCCAGCAAACCTTCGTGCAGAAAGATTTTCCCGCCAGCGTCAGGGAGATCGTGCTGTCGGGCTGCCTGAACCGCATGGGGCTGCGCCCGTTCTACTCGCGCCGGGAAAAGGAACTGGCGGCGCGGAACATGGAGCGCCTCAACCTGGCGGCGCTGGCTGGCCATTGCTACCGCGAACTCTCGGGAGGACAGCAGCAGCGCGTGCTTCTCGCCCGCGCGCTCTGTGCCACGCGCAAGCTGATCATGCTCGACGAGCCCGTGACCGGTCTCGACCCCAAAGTCACGACGGAAATGTACGAGCTTGTGGCGGCGCTGAACCGCGACGAGGGGCTCACGGTCGTCATGATCTCCCATGATATCGCCGCTGCCGTGCGCTACGCCACGCATATCCTCCACCTCGGCGACGGGAAATACTTCTTCGGCCCTTGCGCGGAATACCTAAGCAGCGCCGCCGGCCGGATCTTTACGCACGGGCAAGGGGGAAAGCAGTGATGTCAGCCATGTTCACACAACTCGCCGCGTATTTTCAGTATCCTTTCGTGCGCTACGCGTTTATCGTCGGCGTGCTCGTGGCGCTGTGCTCGTCGCTGCTCGGGGTGACGCTGGTGCTGAAACGCTTCTCGCTGATCGGCGACGGTCTGTCGCATGTGGCCTTCGGCGCCATGGCCGTGGCCGCCGTGCTGAAGATGAACAGCACCACGGCGCTGACGCTCCCCGTCACCGTGATCTGCGCCGTGCTGCTGCTCCAGGGCGGAAGAAATCGCCGCATCAAAGGCGACGCCGCCGTCGCCATGCTCTCCGTCAGCGCTCTCGCCTTGGGCTATCTGCTCATGAACGTGTTTTCACGCTCGGCCAATCTGTCCGGCGACGTGTGCAGCATTCTCTTCGGCTCTTTCTCGATCCTGACGCTGGACCCGTTCGAGGTCAAGCTCTGCGCTGTTCTGTCCTTCATTGTCATCGCCGTGTTCGTGCTGTTCTACCACAAGATTTTCGCCGTCACGTTCGACGAAGAATTCGCCGCTGCCACCGGCACGCGCGCCGGGCTGTACAATCTGGTCATCGCCGTCGTCGTCGCCGTGATCATCGTGCTGGCCATGAATCTCGTCGGTTCGCTGCTGATTTCGGCGCTGATCATTTTTCCGGCGTTGAGCGCCATGCGGCTGTTCTCGTCGTTCCTCTCGGTCACGCTCTGCTCCGCCGCCGTTTCCGTGCTGTGCGCCGCCGCCGGCATCGTCGTCTCCGTGCTGGCGGGGACGCCCGTGGGCTCCACCATCGTCGCCGGCAACATCATCTCTTTCTTGTTCTGCGCGGCGCTCGGCCGTTTGAGAGGCGTTTCGCGATGAAACGCCTCGCCGCGGCGCTGCTCCTTCTCGCGGCGCTGGCCATCCCCGCGCCGGGCGCGCCGGACGTCAACCTCACCGCCATGGGGCGCACGATGCTGTTCGCCGTCGTCCGCGACATCAAAAACAATCCCGAAAGCTACCTCGGCCGCCGCGTCAAAATGGCCGGCCAGTTCGCCATCATCCAGGGCGTCGACGCTCAGGGACAGCCCGATCCCGACAAGATTTTCTACAACTGCGTCATTCCGCTGGCGCAGAACAGCCTCGAGTTCGGCGTCGCCGGCGAGCTGTTCTACCCCGAAGATTTCCCCGATCTCGAAGCGCCCATCACCGTGGAAGGCGTTTACGAGAAATACGAGGACAACGGTACGACCTACTACCGCGTCGGCCAGTCCGCCATCGACTTTTAACGTCACCTCTTAACGGAACGGCCCGGCGGCGAGCGAGCGCCCAGATGCTAAGGCGTTCTCAAGAATCGATTGACAGTCCTATGACGCACGCGATGACAGAAAAAGGCGCTGAGAGACAGGTCTCTCAGCGCCTTTTTCATAATGCCGGGGGAACGACACTTCCGCTTTTTTCCCTTTTCAGTCTGCGGGCGTGCCGCAAAAAGCGGCGGCTTTTCTCGAAGCCTTGGCCGTCCCTTCCCCACTTTTTCGGGAACCAGCGTCACTTGACGCGCACATAAATGCCCGCCGTGCCGCCGTCGTACACGTCGGTGTCCGCCGAGGTCGTGCCGACACGCAAGCCGTTGGCGGCGGCCATTTTCTTCAGGTTCTCGCGCACGCCTACGTCGGCCCCCGCGACCTTGTAGCCGACGAACCACTGTCCCGCGTCGGCTCCGGCGACAAATTCGTACTGATCGCCGCTCAGCTTTTCCGGCGCGGTCACGTAGGTTTTCAGTCTGGCGATGTCGGGCGAGAGCGCGCCGCCGACGTTATCGGCGTAATACAGCCCGGCCGCCAGCTTGAGGCTGTGCAGATCGGTGACGATCCGCGTCGCTTCGGCCTTATCGGCGCTCGATCCCATCGTCAGCATCACGCTGCCGGAAAGGATGCCGATCACCGTGATCACGATCAGCAGTTCGATCAGCGTAAATCCCTTGCTCTTTCGCGCGTTCCTCATTCTCCGACCACCTCGTCTTCGCCGAAATCAAGCGCCGGATCGGGCGCCAGCCCAAGACCGCCGCGACGGCCGCTTTGCCAGGCCGCGTAGCCGGCCGCGGCCACCATCACCGCGTTGTCGGTGCAGAACATCTTCGAGGGCAGAAAGGGATTCCAGCCTTCGTGTTCCGCCACCGCGCGGCGAAAAGCGCTGTTGGCCGCCACGCCACCGGAGATCGCCACCGACGTCACGCCCGTCAGCCGCACGGCCTGTTCAAGACGGACGATCAAAGTCTTCACCACCGTGGCCTGAAAAGAAGCGCAGAAGTCCTCCAGCGGGACCGTTTCGCCCTTCTGGCGCAGGCGGTTCACCTGATTGATCGACGCCGTTTTCAGGCCGCTGAAACTGAAATTCAACCCGTCCAGATGGTGCACCATGTCGGGAAAACTGAACGCGTCCGCGTCGCCCGCAACGGCCAGACGGTCGATGACCGGGCCGCCGGGATAGGGCAGGCCGAGCACCTTGGCCACTTTGTCGAAGGCCTCGCCGGCCGCGTCGTCCTGCGTGGCGCCGAGCATTTCATATTCGCCGCAGCCCCTGACGAGCACGATTTCGGTGTGACCGCCGGAAACGACCATGCACAAAAAGGGAAACTGCAAATCTTCGTGATCGACCACGTTGGCGTAGATGTGCCCTTCCAGATGATTGACGCCGAGAACGGGAACGTTCCACGCCTGCGCGTACGCCTTGGCCGTCATCACGCCGACCAGCAGCGAGCCCATCAACCCGGGGCCGCGCGTCACCGCCACGAGGCCGATCTGTTTCGCGGGATCGGCGACGCCGGCTTCTTCGAGCACGGTTTGCGTCAGCGGCAGAATCGCTTCCAGATGCATGCGCGAGGCGTACTCCGGGACGACGCCGCCAAACGCCGCGTGTCGTTCGATCTGGCTGGAGATCTTCCAACTGAGGATGCGCCGCGGCCCTGCGAGCAACGCCACCGACGTGTCGTCGCAGCTGCTTTCGATCCCCAGCGTCAGAAAAACTTTCTCTAGTGACAGCATCCGCTGCAGCCGCCGCACGACCCCGTGCAGCCTGCCTTTCTCCGCAACGGTTCGCCCTCTTCATGGACGAACGCCTTGCCCCCGCACTTCGGGCAGCGCGCCGGGCGGACGTCGGAACTGACCCGCTCGCCGCAGAGCGCGCACTTGAACACATGCCCCGCCATTTTCACTCACCTCTCGGGAATCGTCAATTTCACGGAATATCCGTCGTAACCGAAAACGACCTCGCTGCCGCCGCGCGACTGCGAACGCAGCACGCCGAAGGCGATCGCGTCCTGCGTATCGGGCGCCAGATTGCCCGTCTCCTTGGAGAGCAGACTCGTGTAAATGCGCCCGGCCGGCAGCGGTTCGCCGTTGACCGTCAGCTTGCCGGGATCGAAGTTCCAGCGGTTCACGGCCCGGTAGCCGAGGATCACCAGATTGCACTTGGCGCGCGCCGCCTTGTCGATATACGACGCGTTCCAGACGATGTCGTCGGGAAAGTTGTTCGGCGCGGCGTAGATGCGCGCCGACAGAGTTCGATCCACGAACTGGAACTGCAGCTTGGCGTCGGCTCCGACCATCAGGTCGCCGACGCGCGTGCCGCCGATCCACAGCAGCGCCGAGCGGGCTCTCATCAGTTCCTCGTCTTTGCTCTTCGAAGCGGCGAGCGCCGAAACCGCCCCTATCGCCAGAAGCGCCGCCACCCCCAAAATTTTTATCGTCTTCCTCATCACTGCAAATTCACCTCCGCTTTATCCGCGCCGCGAAACAGACCGGCGTCATCTCTCCGGCGGCGCTTTCCGGCGCAGAGCCTGAGAGATCAGATTCCATTCTTCGCATTTCAGCTTCAACGTCGCAACGCCGTAAACGGCCGCGCATGCCGCGGCGATCCCGACGAGCCAGACGCCCCGCCACAGCAGAGACGCCTCAGCCGGATAGCGCCACAGCGCCCGCCAGGCCAGCCCCACGGCCGCGGTCGCCGCACAGGCCGCGGCGATCTTCGCCAGCCAGCCGCCTGAAAACAACCGCAGCGGCGCCGACATGGCACGACGCAGCAACGCCACGCCGACACCGCTCGAAAACGTGAACGCCAGCGAACTCGCCAGCGCGATGCCGTCCATCTCCATGGGGAACACCAGCGCCGCCGAGAACAGCAGCGTGCCCGCCACGCTGGCGGCCGTCATCGTCATCGCCGCGCGCGGCAGCGAACGGGCGAAAAGCGCGCGCATCAGCACCGTCGAACAGGCCATGCCCGGCAGTCCCAGCGCCGCGTAAAAAAGCGTCGAAGCCGTGCCGCGCCACGCTTCCACGCCGAAAGCGCCGCGGAAAAACAGAAAGTTCACAGCCTCGCCAGCCACGAGCAGCATGCCCAGAGTTACCGGCACGATCACGAACAGCGCGAAACGCAGCGCGTCGCGCAGCGTGCCCGCAAAGACCTCGTCGCCCTGCCGCACGCAGCGCGCCAGTTCCGGCAGCACCGCCTGCGAAATGGCGATCACCACCAGGCCGAGCGGCAGCTGGATGACGCGGTTCGAATAGTTCAGCATGGAGATGGAACCGTCGGACAGGAACGAACCGAACAACCGCCCCAGCACGGGATTGACCTGATTCAGCGACAGCCCGGCCGCGTAGGGCAGAAACAGTGCCAGCATGCGCCGAAGATCCGGATCCTGCCAATCCGGACGGGCGGGCGCCAGCAGCATGCCCTTGCGGGAGGCCGCCCACCACCACTGGAACGCCAGCTGCGCCGCGCCGCCCAAAAGCACCGCGCCGACCAGGCTTTCCACGCCGAATCTTGACGCGCAGAACAGGACGGTCATAATATAGACGGCGTTGCTGAGCGCGGGGGCGAGCGCCGGCACGAAAAAGCAGTTCAGGCTGTTGAGCGCCCCCATCGCCAGCGCAGCGACGGAAATCAGCAGCAGGAACGGAAAAAGCTGCCGCGTCATCGTCACCGCCAGAATTTTCTTTTCGCCCGCGAAGCCCGGCGCGATCAGGGCGATCAGCTGCGGGCTGAACACGATGCCGGCGGCCACCGCCAGCGCGCCGGCGCCGAGGATCACCGTCAGCGCCTGACGGGCCAGACGCTCGGCGCAGCGATGCCCGTCCCGCTCCAGAACCTGCGAGAACACCGGCACAAAGGAGGCCGACAGCGCGCCCTCGGCCAACAGCTGTCGGCCGAGATTGGCGACGGTGTAGGCCACGAAAAAAGCGTCCAGCGACCGCCCGGCGCCGAAATACGCCGCGGTGATCACCTCGCGCAGCAGCCCGAGAACGCGGCTTGAAAACGTGCCGATCATCATCGTCAGGGCGTTGCGGATCATGTTTCCCGATTTTTCGCTTGCCATAAAGTTTCTCCCGCTCTCATGCGTGTTTTCGCGGATTTTCCACAAAAGAGACTCGAACTGCCGAAACGGAATGTTCCACGTAGAACATTTCCGTTTCGGGCCGGCCAATCGAAAGGGGCCGCAAGAATATGAGAATCCATACCACCGTCTGGGGTCTCGGCAATCCCCTGCTGCGCGACGACGCCGCCGGGCTCGAGGTCGTGCGTCTGCTCGGCGAAAAGAAACTGCCGAACTTTTCGCTGCGCCGCTGCGAGCTGGCGCCCGCCAATTACCTCGCCACGCTCGAAGGGGAACGGCCGCGCCGTTTCCTGCTGATCGACGCCTCCGACATGGGACTGCCGCCCGGAAGCCTGCGACGTTTTTCGCTGACGCGCGTCGACGATCCTTCCTTCACCAGCCACGATCTGCCGCTGCCGCAGCTTTTGGCCGGCACGCTGCCGCCTGACTGCGAAGCCTGGGTCGTCGCCATCCAGCCGCAGAGCGTCGATTTCGGCATCGGGCTCACGCCCGCCGCGGCCCGGGCGGCGCAGGCGTGCGCCGCATGGATCGCCGAGGGACGGCTCGACGAGATCGCCGCGCTCGAATAAACCGGAACCGCCTCTTCAATCAAGACGAAACGAATCGCCCAGATAATATTTTCTCGCAAAGGGATCGTCGGCGATCTCCGCGGACGTTCCCTTCACCTTGATCTCGCCCTGATAGATGATGTAGGCGCGGTCGGTGATGGCCAGCGTGTCGCGCACGTTGTGGTCGGTGATCATGATGCCGTAACCCTTGTCCTTCAGGGTTTTCACGATCTGCTGAATGTCGCCGACCGCGATCGGGTCGATGCCGGCGAACGGCTCGTCAAGCAGGATGAAATCGGGATCGAGCGCCAACGTTCGCGCCACCTCAAGCCGGCGGCGCTCGCCGCCGGAAAGCGAATAGCCCATCACGTCGACGAGAGCCGTCAGACCGAATTCCTCCACCAGCTCGTCAACGATCTGCCGGCGCCGCCCCGCCTCGATGCCGCGCTCCTGAAGCACCAGATCGATGTTGTCGCGCACGGACAGGCTGCGGAACACCGAGGCTTCCTGCGGCAGATAACCGATGCCGCAGCGGGCGCGCTGGTACACGTGCAGTCCCGTGATGTCGCGGTCGTCGATCTTGACGACGCCCGAATCGGCCTCGATCAGGCCGACGATCATGTAAAAGCTCGTCGTCTTGCCGGCGCCGTTGGGGCCGAGCAGGCCCACCACCTCGCCGGTGCTGAACTCGAGGCTGACGTCGTTGACGACGTGGCGTTTTTTGAAGCTCTTGTTCAGCCCCGTCGCGCTCAGCGTTTTGACGGCGCTCATTTCTTGCCGCCTTTTTCGCTTCCCGCGGCAGGAGCGCCGTTCTTCGCGGGCGTTCGCGGCGACGGTTTCAGATTCGTCAAGTCCACGGAGATGCGCGGCGTTCCTTTGGCCTCGAGCCGTCCGGTGTCGGGATGGTAGATCAGCGTCTGGGCGCTGATGCGGCGGCCGTCCTGCACGGCCCGGGCGTTGCCCGTCGCCGTCACGACGTTGCCGCCCACGGAGTAGACGAGTTTTTCGCATTCGATCGTCGTCTCTCTGGTCCTGCCGCTTTTGGACTGCACGTGAATTTTGGCGTTGCCGGCCCCCGTCAGCGTGTCGGCCTCGCGGGAATAGGACAGCTCGTCGCACCAGAGGTGCGACGTTTTCTGTTCGTCCTGCTGCACGACCGTGACGCTCCCCTTTCCCTCGGCCGCGCGAAGCCCTTGAGCATCGTAATCGCCGCTCAGCGCGGCGCAGGTCATGACCATGTTGCGGTCTTTGTCCTCGAAATGCGTCACGTCCTCGGCTCCGAAAGTCCGCCCGCCCAGCCGCGCCACGGCCGCGCGCAGCACGCGGCTGCCGAAGACGGCGTCCACGTTGCCTTTCATCGCGTAACTGCCGCCAGGTGCGGAAAAGTCGGCCACAAGCTCGGCACATACGGCGTCGAGCTTTTCGCCGCGGTGGGTGCCGAAAGCGTGCACGTTCCGCCACAGGCGCGCCTTCTGCGTTTTCGTGCTGGCTTCGCCATAGGCGGAAGTCAGCGTCACGTCCTCGCGCTTCAGCGTCACGTGTCCCTGCGCCTTGAACTCGCCGCTTTCCATATCGTAGTCCATGGCGTCGGCGGTCAGCTGCGTGGCGACGGGAGCCGCCGGCAGCGCAGCGCCTCCCTCCGTCAGCAGCAGAACGCTCAAAAGAATTTTCGCGGAAAAGTTTCTCATCGCTTATTCTGAATAATCGCCGCCGTCGTTGCCGCCCTTGGTGGGCGCGGTGTCGGCGCGGAAATCGGCGCGGTCGGCGATGATCTTGCGCTCGGGCAGCGGATTCCACGTGCCGCGGCGGTTGACGACCTCGATCACCTTCTCGGCCGTGCCCTCGGCGTTGAACGCCTTGATGAAACGTTCCGCCCAGTACTCCGTCTCGTCGAGGATGCGGTCCAGGTATTTGTCGGGCAGGGCGAGAATCTTGTCGCAGAAGGGCAGATTCGCCTTCTTGTAATCGCCCGACTTGCGGCTCATGCCCTTGCCGTCGCAGTACGCCACGATCTCGTCCCACAGATCGACGGGGATGCCGCGGTCCGCTTCCTTGACGTAGGAATCGCCCTCGATCACCGCGTTGCCCGTGTCGGGCTCCATCTTGATGCCGAAGATCACGTTCTGGAACAGCGTCGCCACGTTGCCCTTGACGATGCCGTACTTGCGGAATCTGGCGCACTTTTCGATGTCGGTGCCGGAGATGCCGTGCTGGGCGATGCCGACGCCGTAAGGCCGCAGCGCCGCGGCGATCTCTTGCGTGCGATCGAGGTTGATGCCCTCGTCCTGCCCCATCGTCTTGTCGTAAGTGCCGTGCTTGCTGCCGTTGGAGATGGCGATCAGATCGGGGAAGATGCCCCACGAGTTGAGCCCGCCGATGAAATACAAAGCTTCTTCCACCGTGGAAAATTCGCCCGGTCCCTTGATCTCGCCCACCTCGGCCTCGAGCCCGAAATAAGGCGGGATGTGCATGGCCACGTCGCGCGTGGCGCAGAGATTGTTCCAGTCGTCGAGATGCGAGGCGTCGATGGCCACCGACGTCCAGCCCTTGGCGACGATCTCGCCCATCTGCGTGACCGCCTTCATCACGTCATCTTTGCCCTTGATGCCGTAATGATCGACGTGCATGGCGAAGACCGCGCCGTGCCCCAGTTCCCTGGAATACTGCACGGCATAATCGACGAGATTGCCGAAATTGGCGCCGCAGTAATTGGTCTCCGATTTGGCGATCTCGATCAGCACGGCGGCGTCGTGTTTTTTGGCGGCGCGCAGCACGCCCTTGGCCGTGAGCGGATGACGGGCGTTCGCCGCCAGCACGATCGCCTCGTTCTCCTTCATGGCGGCGAAAATATCGCGGCCGCTGAACAGTCCCACATCTTCGCTTTCCCAGCGGTTCCTCACGTTCAGGGGACGGCGGTCGAGAGCCTTGCGGTAAAGTTTGTCGTTGACGTTCATTTGTCGGACTCCTTTTGAAATAAATTTTGAGGAGAAAATGTGTGCCGCAGAAACTTTCAGCTCAATTATAGACTCTGGACGCCATAAGTTCAAACGCTGCGGCCCCTTTGGAGCGTTATTTTCGGACGAAATACAACCGCTTCGAGGACATTCCCGGGATTTTCTCGATCGGGGTCTTGCAATTTTTTTTGAGACATGCTATTATTCCCTTGCTTTGCGAAAGACGCCGAGCACAATTCGACATGCGGCTTTGGGATATCGTCCAACGGCAGGACATCTGACTCTGGATCAGAGAATTGGGGTTCGAATCCCTGTATCCCAGCCATTTTTATGCGCTCTCTTCGTCCAGTGGCCCAGGACATCGGGTTCTCAGCCCGGTAACAGGGGTTCGAATCCCCTAGAGAGTGCCATTTTTTTTATTCTCGCTCGGAAACGCGGCGGGGGAACGAAAAATATCGAGGCGCTTCACCTTCAGCGGGTGAAGCGCCTCGTCTTTTTATGAAAGAGCCGGCGGCGGACGATTTTCCGCCGCGTCTGCTATAATATTTAACAGATAAAAGTGAAAAGCGCGTCCGCATGCCGCGGAGGAACGGCCGAAAGGAGAGGAATTCATGAAAAAATACGACGTCAACGCGCCGATCGTCTTCAAAAAGGGCTTTCACGACCTCAACGACGAACCGCACATCAACTATCAGCTAAACCGCATGATCAACTGGAGCGGCGGCGATCTGGAGGAGGTGGAGCGCGTCTCGCGTCGGATCAAAGACTTCGACGACTGGAAAAGGACCCTCATGGAGCTCGGCGCCCGGGCGCTCGCCGAAGAGCGCGTCGCCAACGCCATCGCCTATTACCGGATGGCCGAATTCTACATGAGCGAAGACGATCCCGACGCCCTCGCGTGTTACGACAAAGCCCGCGAGCTGTTTTACGGATACTTTGCGGATTATTTCGCGCCAAGCGACGGCGGTCCGCCCATCGTCGAGCGTCTGGAAGTTCCCTATGAGGGCGTCGCGCTGCCCGTCATGCGCGCGGCGCCGGAGCGGGAGAAAAAAGGGACGTTTCTCGTTCACGGCGGCAACGACTCCTATTACGAGGAATTCTTTTTCCCGATGCTGTACCTGCGCGAGCGGGGCTACGAAGTCTATCTGTTCGAAGGGCCGGGGCAGGGCGCGGTGACGCGGCTGCGCGGCCTCCCCTTTACCGCCGCGTGGGAAAAGCCGGTCATGGCGGTCACGGAACGCTTCGGCCTGCGCGACGCGGCGATCGTCGGCGTCTCGCTCGGCGGCTATTTCGCGCCGCGGGCCGCCGCGTTCGACAAACGCATCTCGCGCGTGATCGGCTGGTCGGTTTTCCCCTCGTTCTGGGACGTCTATCGGGGCACGGCCGGGAAAGCGCGCGCCCAAGCGTTCCGCTTCCTTCTGAAAACGAACATGAGAAGCGTCGTCAACGGAATCTTCCGCCGCAGCGTGAAGAAGGGGGACCTGCACGCGCTGGCGCTGGCGAAAATGCTGCCGCATTACGGCGCGGCCACGCTGTTCGATTTCGGGAAGACGATCGGCGAGTACGATCTGGCGCCCGTCGCGGGAAAAATCGATCAGGACGTGCTCATCCTCGGCGCGCAGCGCGACATCATGATCCCCTACACGCTGATCGGCAAAGAGATCGCGCTGCTGAAAAACGCGCGCTCGCTCACCTTCCGCCTCTTCACCGACCGCGAAGGGGCCGGCGACCACTGCAGCTGCGGCGACACCGAGCTGGCGCTGGACACGATCTGCCGCTGGAT
This sequence comes from Pyramidobacter piscolens W5455, assembly GCF_000177335.1. NCBI lineage: Bacteria > Thermotogati > Synergistota > Synergistia > Synergistales > Dethiosulfovibrionaceae > Pyramidobacter > Pyramidobacter piscolens. Next base: position 25,427 of record NZ_ADFP01000123.1, on the reverse strand, counting down.
GGACGCTCTGGACGCGAGAGACCGCGGATAAAAAAACGCGGAGCCGGCCGTCGTCGGACAGTCGGCTCCGCGTTCCCGTTTCCCTTTCCTCCCTCTCGAAAAAAGGCGATGCAGGTTCTCAAATTTCGAAATCGAGGGTATAATTTTACGAAGGATTTTCATGCCCTGAACAAAAAAATGAATCTTCTTCGTCATCCAATCCAGTATATTTTCAGGAGGGATTTTCCCATGCCAGTATCGAAAGAAGTCATTCGCGAGCAGCTGCGTAAAATCGGCCCCTATCACAAGTGGTTCACCGCAAAAGAACGCCGCGCCCTGCCCAAGATCCTCGACGAAGGCGAAGTGATCGAGTTCCTGACCAGCGGCTATGACGGCAGGAAGAACACCGTGCTCGTCGTGGCGACCAACCGCCGCTTCATGGTGCTCGATTCGGGCATCGTTTACGGCAGCGACGACCGCATTTTCCCCTACGGCAAGATCAACTCCATCCGCGGCGAGCGCGGCTTTTTCTTCGGCAGGCTCCGCATCAGCACCGCCGGCGTCTCCGGCGACGATGTGGTGATCTCCTGGGTGCGCAAGACCGACATCGCCCGCATGATCTCCACCGTGTCCAAAAACATCGCCCTCGCCAAAGGCGAGTAGTTTTTTCGAAAAATTGAACCGGCCCTGCCGCAGGGGCCGGTTTTTTCGTACCCAAACGCCCGTTTCAGCGCCGGCCGTAGAGCTCTTTCAGCAGCAGCTTGATGCCGCCGGCTTCGAGGATCGTCAAAGCGTAATCGCCGACGGGTTCGCAGGGCAGTTCCTCGCCACTGGTCTCGTTTTTCAGGAGCGAGCGGGAAAGGTCGAGCACAAGGCGGTCGCCGTCTTTGACTTTTTGGGAAACGCCCGCACAGGTCACGAGCGGAATGCCGAGGTTGACGCCGTTGCGGAAGAAGATGCGCGCGAAGGATTCGGCGACGACGGCGCTGACGCCGGCGGCCTTGAGGGCGACGGCGGCGTGTTCGCGCGACGAGCCGCAGCCGAAGTTCGTGCCGGCGACGATCAGACCGCCGGGCTGGAAGTTTTCCGCAAAGTCGGGGTCGGCGCCGGCCATGGCGTGGCGCTTCACGTCGTCGGGATCGGTCTCGGAGAGGAAGCGTCCGGGATAGATCTGATCGGTGTCGATGTTGCTGCCGAAGACGCTGGCGCGGCCGGAAATGATTTTTTCCATGGGAGGCCTCCTGATCACAGGAATTCGGCGGGATCGACGATCTCGCCGGCGATCGCCGCGGCCGCCACAGCGGCGGGAGAGCCAAGGTAGATGCGCGCCTCGGCGCTGCCCATGCGCCCGGGGAAGTTGCGGCTGGAAGAGCTGATGCAGTTCTCGCCCGCCGCGAGCATGCCCTCGTGCGTGCCCAGGCAGGCGGCGCAGCCGGGCGTGACGAACGTGGCGCCCGCTTCGACGAGCGTCTCCATGACGCCGCTTTTGACGGCTTCGAGCAGCGTTTTGCGGCTGGCCGGCACGACGACGAAGCGCGTGCCGCGCGGCACTTTCCGTCCCTTGACGATGCGCGCGGCGATTTCCAGGTCTTCGAAGCGGCCGCCCGTGCAGGTGCCGAGGAACGCCTGCTGGATCTTCGTGCCGGCGCCGTGCGAAATCGGATGCACGTTGTCGACGCTGTCAGGCTCGGCGATCTGCGACTCGAGCGCGCCGAGGTCGAAACGATGCTCCGCCGCGTAGCGGTAATCGGGGTCGGTCTCGTACACAACGTAGTCGCCGACGCCGAGACGTTCCATGTGGGCGAAGGTGATTTCGTCCGGTTGGATCCACGCCGTCTTGGCGCCGATCTCGGTGGTCATGTTGCACAACGTCAGCCGTTCCGACAGCGGCATGTCCGCGACCGCTTCGCCGCAGAACTCGATCACCTTGTACACGCCGTAATCCGCTCCGAGCGCGCCGATGACGTGCAAAATCGCGTCCTTGGCGAACACGCCTTTGCGCGGCGCACCGTCGAGGACGATTTTTATCACTTCGGGCACGCGGAACCACAGCTGCCCGGAGATCAGGATCGCGGCCATGTCGGTGGCACCGACGCCGGTCCCGAACGCCCCCAGCGCGCCGTGAGTGGTGGTGTGCGAGTCGGTGATCACCATCAGGCGCCCGGGGCGCGAAAATCCCTTGTCCACGCAGATCTGGTGGCAGACGCCTTCGTTCACGTCCATGAGGTTGGCGATGTTCTGCGCGTCGCAGAATTCGCGGAACTGTTTTTGGTTGTCGGCCTGCTGGATCGACGAGGCCGGCGCGTAGTGGTCGAGGAACATCACCACGTTCTGCGGCGAATGGACTGTGACGCCGCCGATCTCGAAAAACGAGCGCACGGTCTGCAGATACAGGTCGTTGATCCCGGCCACGTCGACCGTGCAGTTGACGATCTCGCCTGCCGCGACGGACGCGCGTCCGGCGTGGGCGGCGAGGATTTTTTCCGTGGCATGCATCTTGCCATCTCCCCCTTCGGCGTTTTCGCCAATGCGGGACCGCTCCGGCAAAAGGATTGCCCCGCGCAAAATTATTTCACGCTCTTGATGCTGTCGATCTGAGTTTCGTCGCGGTACACGACCTTCGCCACCTCGCGGGTCCCGCGCGCGGGGCGGCGGGGCGCGCCGGTCAGCTTCTCGGCCGCGGCTTTGAGGTCGTGGATGTCCACGACTTTGACGCCCGCTTCGGCAAGACGATCGCGCAGGGCCGCGCGGGCCGGATTGACTGCCACGCCTTTCTGCGTGACGAGCACGTCGACCGTGCGCCCCGGCGTGGAGATCGTAGTGACGCGGTCGGTGACGATGGGCAGACGCGCGCGGATCAGCGGCGCGACGATGATGCACAGTTTTGCGCCGGCGGCGACGTCGCTGTGGCCGCCGCTGCCGCCCATGATGAAACCGTTGGAATCGGTGTGCACGTTGACGTTGAAGTCGGTGTCGATTTCCGTCGCGCCGAGGATGGCCGCGTCGAGGCTGTCGACGCAGCATGACTTGGACGTCGGCGAGGCGTAGCGCGTCGCCGAGATCTCCACGTGACGCGGATTGTCGCGGATCGAGGCCACCGCGCCGAGGTCGAAGCACTGCACGTCCATGATCGAGCGAAAGCAGCCGGCGTTCAGCATGTCGACGATGGCGCTGGTGACGCCGCCGAGGGCGTAGCTGCCCTGGATCTTTTCGGCCAGCATGACGTCTTTGAGGAACTTGGCCGCGGCCAGAGAAGCGCCGCCCGCGCCGGTCTGGAACGAAAAACCGTCCCTGAGCAGCCCGGAGGCGCGGATCACGTCGACGGTGGTGCGCGCCATGACAAGGCCGACGGGATCGCGGGTGATGCGCGTGGTGCCGGAGACGATGCCCTGCGGATCGCCGATGCTGTCCACGGCGACGACGCCGTCGACCCACTGTTCCTGAATCATGGCGTCCTCGAGCGGATACGGGACGAGGTTGTCGGTGACGACGATCGTACGCTTGGCGCAGCGCGCGTCGGCTTCAGCATAGCCGAGCGAGCCGCAGGCGCTTTTGCCGATTTTTCCCGTGGCGTTGCCCATGGGGTCGGCCGTGGGCGCGGCGACGAACGCCACGTCGATCGGCGTGACGCCGTTTTCGACGGCGCTCGGGCGTCCGCCGTGCGAGCGGAAAACGACCGGTTCCTTCATGCCGCCTGCGGAGATGAAGCGCCCCACTTTGGCCCCCATGTAGTTGGTTTCGATGCGGCCGACGACGCCGCTTTTAACGTGGTCGATAATGGGACTCTGCACGTCGAACACGGAGCTGCTGTTGACCGTCAGATCGCGGTAGCCCATGGCGGCCAGCTCGCCCAGAACCATGTTCATCACGCCGTCGCCGTCGCGCAGGTGGTGATGGAAAGAAATCCTCATGCCGTTTTTCAGCCCGGAACGGAGGACGGCGTCTTTCAGCGTGGCGATGACTTTGCTGTCTTTCATTCTTCGCGCCCTCCTTTGGCGATGGCCTCGGCCATGGCGATAGTCTGCTCGGCGCGCGCGACGATCGGTTTGTCGATCATCTTGCCGTAAAGCGAGATCGCGCCGCGCCCCTGTTCCTTGGCCTGGCGGATGGCGGCCAGCACTTCGCGGGCGTAGTCGACCTCCTTCTGCGTCGGACTGAAGGCCTCGTTGACGGCGCGCACGTGGCGCGGCGAGATCACGGCCTTGCCGCTGAAGCCCAGGCTGCGCGCCAACCGAGCGTCCCTGACGATCCCCTCGTCGTCGTTGACGTCGGTGAACGGCGTGTCGTAGACGTCGATCCCGGCGGCGCGGGCGGCCGACACCATGCGGCTGCGCGCGTAGAAGATCTCCGCGCCTTCCTTGGTGCGGGGGCAGCGCAGGTCGGCGGTCAGGTCTTCGGCGCCGAGGAAGATCGCCGCCACGCGCGGCGAAGCGCCGGCGATGGCGTAGGCGTTTTCCAGCCCGCGCGCCGTTTCGATCAGCGGGATCAGCTTCACGGTCCCGGCGGGAAGGCCGTTTTTCTTTTCCACCTCGGCCATGTAGGCGTCGAGCGTCAGCACGTCTTCGGCGCCGCCGACTTTGGTGGGCATGATCAGGTCGGGACGCAGCGGCACGATCTCGTCGAGGTCGGCCCGCCAGTAGGGAGTGTCGAGCGAGTTGATGCGCACTGTCAGCTCGACGCTCTCGAAGCCGAGCGTCTTGACGGCGTTGCGCACGAGGATGCGAGCGGCGTCTTTCTGGTCCGGCGCGACGGCGTCTTCGAGGTCGAGGATGACGTTGTCGGCGCCGAGCGCGTCGCCGTTGACGATGATGTTGGGCGTGTTGCCCGGCAGGAACAGCATGGAACGGCGCATTTATTTTTCCTCCCCTTCCGCCGCGCGCTTGATCGCGGTCTCCATTCGGGCGCGGATCGTGCAGTCGAGCGCGCCGCGATCGACGACGCGCAGCGAGGCGTCCTCCACCGCGAATTCCTTCAGCACCCTGCGGACGGTTTCCTCGATCGCCGCGCCGAACTGCTCCGTTACGACCGATTCCAGCTCGACGGTCACGCCGCGCCCCGGTTCGATCTCCACGAGAACGTCGCTCGACTCGAGCGTGTCGGCGACGGCTTTTCTCCTGATCTCCAAATGGAATCCCTCCCTGTCAAAGGACGAAATCGCCTTTCTTAGGCGCCGATAGATCATCTGAATCGTTTTTATTCTAGCACGGCCATTCCGTCTGTAAACAATATTTTTCGTCAGTCGTTAAAAAATAAAAATACGGCATTTCCGAAGAGTTTCATGTATAATAGAAAAAATTACAACGTTTCGTTTACAGCAATCTCCGCTCCACACTCAAAAGGAGGAGTTATCGATGACAGAAAAGACAATTTACGAAATCGCGCTGGAACGCCACAAGGAGACCGTGGGCAAGTTCGCCATGGTCAGCAAGATGCCTGTCACCAACATGCAGGAGCTGGCCGTCGCCTACACGCCCGGCGTCGCCGAACCCTGCCGCGTCATCAACAAGAAGCCGGAGGAAGTCTACACCTACACGTCCAAGAGCAACGTCGTCGCCGTCATCAGCGACGGCAGCGCCGTGCTCGGCCTCGGCAACATCGGCGCCAAGGCGGCCATCCCCGTGATGGAGGGCAAATGCTGTCTCTTCAAGAACTTCGCCGGCATCGACGCGATCCCCATCTGCATCGAGACGCAGGACACGGAAGAGATCATCGGCATCGTCAAAAACATCACCGCCACGCTCGGCGGCATCAATCTCGAAGACATCGCCGCGCCCCGCTGCTTCGAGATCGAGGACCGGCTCAAGGCCGTCTGCGACATTCCCGTGTTCCACGACGACCAGCACGGCACCGCCGTGATCCTGCTCAGCGCCGTGATCAACGCGCTCAAAGTCGTGGGCAAGAAGATCGCCGACGTGAAAATCGTCCTCAACGGCGCCGGAGCGGCCGGCACGGCCATCAGCAAGATGCTGACGCTGGCCGGGGCGAAGAACATCATCGCCCTCGACAGCAAGGGCGCGCTCTCCGACGACATGGACCTCGCCCCCGCCAAGCTCGCGCTCGCCAAGATCACCAATCCGAATCACGAAAAAGGCCGGCTGGCCGACGTCATCAAAAGAGCCGACATTTTCCTCGGCACCTCCGTCGGCGGCGCGCTCAAGCCCGAGATGGTGAAGACCATGGCGTCCAAGGCGATCATCTTCGCCATGGCCAATCCCGTGCCCGAAATCTTCCCCGACGAAGCCAAGGCCGCCGGCGCGATGGTCGTCGGCACCGGGCGCTCCGACTTCCCCAACCAGGTCAACAACTGCCTCGGCTTCCCCGGCATCTTCCGCGGCGCGCTCGACTGCCGCGCCACACAGATCAACGACGAGATGCAGCTGGCCGCCGCTTATGCGCTGGCCGCGCTGATCCCCGACGCCGAGCTGACGCCCGACCATATCATCGCCGACTCGTTCGACAAGCGCGTCGTGCCCGCAGTGGCGAAAGCCGTGGCCGACGCTGCCCGCAAGACCGGCGTGGCGCGGCTGTAAAAACTTTTCCATCCCCTATGGCTGTACCGGCGCGGCGTCGCTCGAGCCGAGCGGACGCCGCGCCGCGAAAAATTTTCCGTTCTGAGGAGGAATTCCACAAATGTCTGAAGAAAGCAAAAGCCTCAGGCTGTTCAACATGCCCTGGCAGATCTTCGCCGTCTTCGCGGCCATCGTCCTTGTGGCGACGTATATGGGCGTGCTGCCCAAAGGCATGATCGGCGCCTTTCCGTTCATGATCGTCGTCGGCGCCGTTCTCAACGAGATCGGCAACCGTTGCCCGATCGTCAATACCTACCTCGGCGGCGGCGCCATCGTCATCATTTTCGGCATGGCGGCACTCTGTTACTATCATCTCATTCCCGACGCGACCGTCAAGATCGTCACCAACTTCATGAAGGGCGAGGGCTTTCTTGACTTCTACATCGCCGCGCTGATCTGCGGCTCGATCCTCGGCATGAACCGCGATCTGCTGATCCGCGCCGCCATCCGCTACCTGCCCGCCATCGTCGGCGGCGTCGTCGTGGCGCTTGGTCTCGCCGGCCTCGTCGGCGAACTGACCGGTTACGGCGCCAAGCAGGCCATCCTTTACATCGCCGTGCCGATCATGGGCGGCGGCATGGGCGCCGGCGCCGTACCGCTGTCGAAGATCTTCGGCGAAACGCTGGCGCAGAAACCCGAGGACATCATCAACATCATGATCCCCGCCGTCGCCCTCGGCAACGCCATGGCGATCGTCGCCGGCGGACTGCTGAGCAAACTCGGCAAGACCTTCCCCAGCCTCACCGGCAACGGCGACCTGCTGATCGCCAAGGGGGCCGACGACACCATCAAAGCCGACGAAGAATTCCTCAAAAAGCGCGATGCCGTCAGCCTGACAGTCATGGGCGTCGGCCTGCTGCTGGCGACGGCATTTTTCGCCTGGGGACGCATCATCGCTTTCTTCATTCCCAAGATCCACAGCTACGCCTGGATGATCATCTCCGTCGCCGTCGTCAAGGCGCTGGGCATTCTCCCCCAGTACTACGAGATCTGTTGCTACCAGTGGTTCCAGTTCATCATGAAGAATCTGACGGCGACGCTCCTCGTCGGCATCGGCGTGGCCTACACCGATCTCGGCCAAATCGTTTCCGCCTTCTCCGGACAGTATCTGCTGCTCGTCGGCGTGACGGTGCTCGGCGCCATCATCGGTTCGGCTCTGGTCGGACGCCTCGTCGGCTTCTATCCCGTCGAGTCGGCCATCACCGCCGGCCTCTGCATGGCCAACATGGGCGGCACGGGCGACGTGGCCGTTCTTTCCGCAGCCAACCGCATGGAACTGATGCCCTTCGCGCAAATTTCCTCCCGCATCGGCGGCGCCTTCATGCTGATCCTCGCCAGCGTGCTGCTGCAGATCATCTAATACTGTTTGTTGATCAAAAAGCCGAATACGAGGGCGCTGCGGGGGGAGATTCACAAAGCGATCTGCGCAGCAGTCGAAGCAGTCCTGAGCGACTGCCCCCCGCAGCGGCCGGAAAATTATGTTAACACTTTCTATCAAGAATTAGTATTAGATCTGCCGGCGCGGTTTGCCAACCGAACGAAAACGAAAGATCCTTCCGCAGGAATTCCCCCGGAAGGATCGGCAAAACACTTCATCCTGTTTCTTCATTTAAGAACTTGAGCTTCCCCGGAGCGCTGACCATACTCCGTTTCTGTCGAGAATCGGTTCACTTGTCGGGGCGGTAGGCTTTGTCCAGCATGTAGCTTTCGATACGGTTCTCTCCCAACGCCGCCAAATCGCCGCTTCTCAGGTTTTCCACGATGTTGGTGTGGAACGTGAGGATGCTGTCCAAGTCCTCGAGGCCGACGTTGTGGATCATGTACTGGAACAGGCGCGAATAAGTTTTCTTCAGGAGCTCGGAAGTCCAGGACAGTCCCGAGATCTCGTGGATATAGAAGTGGAAGCGGCACTCCAGATCGAAGAAGTCCAGCTGCCCTTCCTGAAGGTTTTTCTCGAAGGTCGTGCGGATGTCGCGATAATCGTCGATACACTTCATCAAATGCCTGTAATGTTCGTCGTTCAACAGATGGTTCTTCACGATCCGGGAATAGACTTTCGACTCGAGCAGTACGCGCACATCGTAGATTTCCCCCACGTCGGCGTTCGTATACTGCAGCACCAGGGCGCCGCGCCGCGGCAGAGTTTTGACGATGCCGTAAGACTCGAGGACCTTCAGCGCTTCGCGCACCGGCGAGCGGCTCACGTTGAGTTCGGTGGCCACGTCGTTCTCGCGGATAAACGAGCCGGGCTGGAAGCGTTTTCTCACCAGCAGCTGGCGATGCAAATAACGCGTCACTTCCTCGGTGGCGGACTGGGGAATTGCGGAGTGGTACGACATTTTCTCATCTCCTCGGAGAGAACGCTCCCACGGCGAGAAATTTTTCCCTCGCGGCAAAGAACGCCCCTTTTCAAGATATCGCGCCTTTCGCGTAAAAGACGCTCCTCAACGAACGAAAAGGACTGTGACCCCAACCTCGAACAAAGCGTTTTGCAATGACTCAAAAACTCGGGACGAAGCCGTCATCCTGCGGAGGCTTCGTCCCGAGTTTTGCGCTCTCCTGCCGGACGGTGGAACGCGTAAAATTTTACCGATGTCAGTCCGCCCGAATCCGACGCGCCATTTCCGCGCCCACTTCGCGCAGGGCAGCTTCGTCGGCTTCGGTGGGACAGCTTTTCACTTCCACGACGTTCTCGATCAGGTCCCAGCCGGGCTTGGCGGCCAGCGCCTGCAGCGGTTTGAGCTCGGCCCCCTTGCTCCAGCTGTAGCATCCGGCGACGGCGAGCACGCGGCCGCTGATCTTGCAGTTGTCGATCTTTTCCACCACGGGCATCATGGCGGGGAACATGCCCATGTTGTAGCAGCAGCTCAGCAGCGCCAGGCCGCGGCTGCACCACGCGTCGCGGATGATCCCGCTCAAGTCGGCCGTGCCGGCGTCGTGGACTTTGACGTCCGCCACGCCGCCGCGGCACAGGCCGTCGGCGACGCACTCGGCCATGCGGGCGGTGTTGCCGTACATGGAGCCATAGACGATCGTGGCGCTCTGCGTCGTCTCCTGGCGGCTCATGCCGTCGTAAAGCCGGACGATTTTTTCCACGCCGTCGCCACGGTGGATGGGGCCGTGCGAAGGGCAGATCATCCTGATCGGCAGCGCAGCGGCCTTTTTGAGGGCAGCCTGCACGTTGACGCTGAAGCGGGCCACGATAGTGGCGTAATAGCGGCGCGCTTCGTCGGTGTAAACGCGCATGTCCAGCTCGTCGCCGAAGATGCTGCCGTTGAGCGCGCCGTAGCCGCCGAAAGCGTCGCAGGTAAAGGCGATGCCGCTGGAGTTCTCGAAGGAGATCATCGTCTCGGGCCAGTGCACCATCGGGATCGTGGCGAAGGTCAGGCTGTGCGCGCCCAGCGGCAGCGTTTCGCCGTCCTTCACTTCCTTCGCGCTCATGGACGGGCCATAGAATTGCCCGATCAAAGCCAGCGCCTGTTTGTCGGCGACGACGGTGATGTCGGGGTACACCTGGCGCAGCATGCGGATAGCGCTGGAATGGTCGGGCTCGACGTGGTTAACGATCAGATAGTCCACGGGGCGGCCGCCGATGATGCTCTGGATGCGCTCGAGATATTCGCCGAAAAATTCCGCCTTGACGCCGTCGATCAGCGCCACTTTTCCGTCGTCGATCAGATAGGAATTGTAGGAGACGCCGTAGGGCAGCGACCACAGATTTTCGAAGAGCGGCGTTTTGCGGTCGTTGACGCCGACCCACCAGATTTTGTCCGATACGGAAATCGCCTTCAACATGAAAAAACCTCCCGGTCAGAATGAACTTCGACGCGCCGTCGGCACGAAACGAGCGATATATGAAAACCATACTATTCTATTATACGATTCGGGGTCGGGACATGCAAGGCGAGCGAACGTCTTTCCGTCTCACGCGCGTCCGCAGCGGGCGCCCGGAGCGTTTTCGCAAAAAAACGGCGAAAGGTTATAATGGACGGCAGGATACGATCACATTTTTGCAGGGAGGTTTTTGCGATGTCCTTCTTCGTTCTTTTCATCCTTTTAACGGCGGCCGCACTGGCGGCGCACGCCTCTGCGGCGCGGGCCTGCACGACCATGGGCGCGGGACGCAACGCCACCGCCGACGGTTCGGTGCTGGTCACGCACAGCTGCGACGGCTGGTACGACCAGCGCATCCGCGTGATCCGCGGCGGCGAGCACGCGCCCGGTGAGACGGTCGACATTTACAATGTCATGTGTCACGCCAACCACCCCGCCGAGCCGCTGCGCAAGGTCGGCTCCGTGCCTCAGGCGGCGCGCACCTACACCTATTTCCAGATCGCCTACCCGTTCATGAACGAGAAGCAGGTCATCATCGGCGAGTTCACCTGGACGGGGCGTCCCGAGCTGGCCTCGCCGCAGGGCGTCTTTTACATCGAGAATCTCGAAGCGCTGGCGCTGGCCCGCTGCGCGACCGCGCGCGACGCCGTGCGCCTGATGGGGCAGTTCGCCGAGGAACACGGCTACGCCGATGGCGGCGAGACTCTGGTCGTCGGCGACCCCAACGAAGCCTGGGTCTTCGAAATCGTCGGCGCCGGAACGGACTGGGAGCCCGGCTGCGGACGCCCCGGCGCGCACTGGGCGGCGCGGCGCATCCCCGACGACGGCTTCTTCGTGGGGGCCAACCGATCGCGCCTCGGCGTGATCGAACTGGCCGAAAGCGATACGCTCATGCTCGGCTCGGAGCTGACCGGCTACGCCGAAAAACAGGATTGGTGGAAGCCGGGCGAACCGTTCGACTTTTCCAAGATCTTCAACCCCGAACCGTATGGTTACGCATTCTACGCCTCGCGGCGCGAATGGCGCGCGCTGAATCTCGTCGCGCCGTCGCGGGGATTCCCCGTCATCGACTGCCACGAAGCCTATCCGTTCAGCGTCGTTCCCGACAAAAAACTGACCGTGCAGGATCTGATGGACGTGTACAGCGACCATCTGGAAGGCACCGACTACGACCTCACCAAGGGGCTGGCGGCCGGTCCCTTCGGCTGCCCCGTGCGCTGGTTCACGCCCGCCGCGAGCCGCCCCGAGGGGCGCAAAACCGACGACTGGGAGCGATCCATCGCCATCTACCGCTGCGCGTACAGTTTCGTGGCCCAGTGCCGCGGCTGGCTGCCCGATCCCGTGGGCGGCGTGCTGTGGTTCGGTCTCGGCGCCCCGGACACGACCGTCTACGTCCCCGTTTACAGCGGCGTGCTGGAGGTGCCCGCGCCGTGGCGCGAGGGCAAGAGCCACGTCTTCGACCGCAGCTGCGCCTGGTGGGCGTTTACGCTGGTGAACAACTGGGCCTGTCTGAGATGGGACGCCATGTATCAGGATATCCGCGCCCGTCGCGCCCGGTACGAAGAGCGTTTCCTCGCCGCGCAGACGGGCTTCGAGAACGAGATCGCCGACCTCTGCGCCCGCGGCCGCGGCGAAGAGGCCGTGCAGCGCGTCACCGAACACACCTGCGCGCAGATGGACGAGCTGTGCGACGGCTGGTGGAGCTTCGCCTTCGAGCTGATCGGGAAATACCACGACGGCGGCGTGATGACGCCGCAGGGGGCGATGACGACGCCCGGCTATCCCGCCGAATGGCTGGAACGGGTCGATTTCGGCGCGACGTCCGAACGCGACCTGAAAAAGCTGGGCGGCCCAAAGCTCAGCGGCTCGTTCTCGGGCATCTCCCTGTAAAAGCGCAAACGGACACAAAAGAACGAGGGCGGACGGCCGGATAAAATCCGGCCGTCCGCCCTCGTTCTTTTGATCGAAAACGCGCAATTTCTTTTTTTCTATACCACGCCGTTCCGGACTCCGACGGGATTTGAGGCGAAGCGTTCCACGTGGAACATGCGGAACCGGCGCGCCTCGGTCCTTATTTCCTCAGCGCGTAGCGGTTCGTGGGGCGGCCGACTTTCTGATATTCCAGTTCCAGCGTCGCCTCGCCGGCGGCGACAAGATACTCCAGATAGCGGCGCGCCGTGATGCGCGAGATCTTCAGGGCCTGCGCCGTTTCGACCGAAGACAGCGGCGAGGCGGCGTGCCCGAGGAGGTTCTTCACCTGCTGCAGCGTCTGCGGGTTCAGCCCCTTGGGCAGATCGTTGGTAGATGTCTCTTTCTGTTGGACCTGCAGCAGTCGATCCAGTTCCTTCTGGTCGATCTGGTCGGCGCCGCGGTTGAGGCGGTTTTCCAGCTGCTGGAACGAACGCAGCGACGTCTGGATGCGCTCGAAGACGAAGGGCTTGATCACGTAATCGAAAGCCCCCGCCTTGAGCACGGCGTTGATCGTGTTGGTATCGCGCGACGCCGACACGACGATGACGCCGACGGTGCGGTTCATCTCGCGGATCTTCTGCAGCGTGGCCACGCCGTCCATGCCCGGCAGGAAAACGTCCAGGATCACGAGGCGAACGGGATGCCGCTGCAAGAATTCCAGCGCGTCTTTGCCGCTGGAAACCACTCCCGCGACGATAAATCCCGAGACGGCGCCGATAAACTGGCGGTGGATCGCCGCCACCATCGGATCGTCTTCGACAATGAGCACATCAATAGCTTCCGGCATAAACGAGCTCCTCCTGTTTCTTCGGAAGAGGGATCGTCACGGTGAAATCCGTGTACTCCCCCTCCGCAAAATCCACTGAAATGTCGCCGCCAAGCGACGTTACGATATTGCTGATCGTATAAAGTCCAAAGCCCGAAGGCCGTCCTTTTTTCTTCGTGCTGAAGCCCTTGTCGAAAAGACGCTCCGCGATGCCGGCGTTCATCAGACCGGCGTTGTCGCGCACGCTCAGGAAGATGTAGCCCGATTCGTCGTACATGGAAAAACGGATCTCGGCGCGTTCGTCGACGCCCTTTTCCTGAAGCGCCTCCACCGCGTTCTGCATCAGATTGCCGACGACGATCACCAGCGACCGCTCGCTGATCTCGGCGCTGTGATCGGCGCAGGAGCTGTCGGCTTCGAGAACAAAATTGATGCCCTGCTCGCGGCACAGCCCGGCCTTGCCCATCAGCACGCCGCAGACGGCGGCGTTCTTGATCCGTTCCGTCATGAACGAATGCGCCGACTGGCTCGAATCCGTTTCCGCGGCGATGTAGGCCACCGCCCTGTCGTACTGCCTCAGCTGGATCAGGCCGGAAATGGCCTGGAGCGTGTTCATGAACTCGTGATTGTGGATGCGCAGCGATTCCACGTACATCTTCACGCCCGTCATCTCCTCCGCCATCGCCTGCAGTTCCGAAAGATCGCGCAGCGTGACGATGGCGCCGTAACAGTTCCCGTTGATGAACACCGGCACCTTGTTGCACGACACCAGCGCCTCGCGCAGGTTCTGCTCGAGATTGTACACGGGCTGACAGTCGCCGATCACTTTCTGGATGTCGAGCCCGGGGATCAGTTCGTCGGCGAGCTTGCCGACGTCGCTGTCCTTCAGGTCCAGCAGCAGTTTGGCGATGCGGTTCAGCATGGTGATCCGCCCCGAAGGATCGACGGCGAGGATCCCGTCGCAGACAAAATCGAGGATCCGGTCGCGCTCGCTGGCGGCGATGCGGATCTTCCGCTTCAGTTCGTGGTTCCAGAAGAGGATCGCGGCGATGAACAGCAGGACGACGCAGCCCGCCTGCATGAGGATCTGCGGACTGAGCACGAATTCGTCGTATTGCCCCAGCCATTTGTTCATCACGGCGTTGTAGCGCCCGTCGAGCTTCATCTCCGCCAGCGCGTGGCCGATCTTGAGCGCCATCGCCGCGTCGCCGTGCAGCACCACCAGCCCGCGCTCGTAAGACTGCAGCGGCAGCTTGCGCGCGTCGACGGCATAGCGGTACCGCCGCGTCTGCGCCAGCTGATAGCGCCCCTGGAACGTCTCGCAGACGAAGGCGTCGCACATGCCCGACGCCAGGATGCGCAGCCCGTCGGCCGCGGACGGACAGTGCATGATCTCCTTTTTGAATCCCAGATTCGTCAAAAATTTCTCTTCCGGCGCGCCGGCGACGACGCAGATCCTTTTTCCGCGCAGCTCGCTCAGCCCGTCGGTCCGCCCGCTCGGCAGAAACACGGTCGACGACTCCCACAGGAACGGCAGGGCGAAACACAGCGAATCCCGCTCGTTTTCGGGGAAGTCCTCGCGGATCCGCGCCACGTTCTCGGCCATGCCGGGATCGATCGGGTCGAGATTGCGCACGGGGAGATAACCGAATCGTTCCTGCTCGGGATCCACGGGGTACAGCGCGCCGAGCACGATCTCCGGCTGGATCTGGTACATGGAGTTCCTCACGTCGCCCGCGCCGCGCGGCGAAAGGAGAAAGCGCATCTTCTCCTTCTGGGCGATCAGTTCGAGCAGATCGACGTACACGCCCCGCATCCTGCCGCGAGAGTCGATCTGAAGATACGGAGGCTGCGTCTCCATGCAGAGCACGCGTATTGTCCGCCCTTCGCCCGCACCGATCACCATGTCGGGCGCCGCTTCAACCCCAGCGGCGGGTTTTCCGCTCCACAGAATCTGCATCAGGCAAAAAATCAACAGCGTCGTTCGCGACGCCGCACGGGAAATTCTCGTCATCTCAGCACCGTCACTCGTTCGGATGATCGATATCGCCATCTTGCGCATCCGCGCAAAAAGACAAAGATCTCATTTGTTAATAATAACACATGCCGAATGAAAATAAAAAGAGGAGACTCATGTAAAATGAAGTTAAACATCAGAGAGCGTAAAGAAAGCGACGCCGTTCGACAGAAGCGGTGAATTCGGATTTCTCCATGAAATCGCATCAACGTCCGCAGCGTGGGGGCGCAGTTGCGCTCTCCAGCTCCCTGAATGCTCGAGTGCCCGTCTTTGAGACGTCCCTGGATGGGGGCCACAGCGTAAGTCAGATGTTTTCCCTTTGGGCATCCTTCTGTGATAGAATGTGCCTGATCCGTAGCGGCATCCTCCGAGGTGGTATCGGCCGGCGCTTATATTTGACATCATATGGGTCTTGTTTTGTTTCTTACCTCTCTGATGTTCAACTTCATTTTACAATGAGCCACCATAACATTTCTGTGCGATATGGATTTCAAGACAAAGCCGGCCGCGCTGCCGGCGCAATCATGGAACGGAGCGTGAGAAGCATGAATCTTTTTCTGTGTTACGAGAGATGCAGCACGTGCAAAAAGGCCGAACAGTGGCTGAAAGACAACGGCGTTCCCTACGAAAAGCGCGCCATCGCGGACGATCGCCCCACGGCCGCCGAACTGCGCGCGTGGCACGAAAAAAGCGGTCTGCCTGTGCGGCGCTTTTTCAACACAAGCGGAATGCTCTATCGTTCGCTGAACGTCAAAGACCGCCTGTCCGACATGTCCGACGAGGAAGCGTATGAGCTTCTGGCCACAGACGGAATGCTCGTCAAGCGTCCCCTGCTGATTACGCCTGAAGCGGCGCTGCCCGGTTTCAAAGAAGCGGACTGGGGCAAGGCTCTGAAAAAACAACGCCTGTGAAAAACACTCGTCGCGGCGATCATAACCACTGGCCGTGCCGATGATTATGATTCTTTTTTGATGAACTCTATTCAGCGTTACAACACCGCGTATAATTCGGAACGAAGTGGCATCATTCACCTTGAAAGACAATTCTGTAGTTTTGGGGCAGCCTCTCTCAATGACTCATAATTTTCAGACAACAACACACGTAAAGAACAAAAACGACGGAATAATTTCCTAAATCTTTATCTTGTGGGGAAAAGCTGTTACACTTTTCACGATCTGAACGTTTCTTTAACCGAAAATTTGCGTCGACTTTCTCAATGCTTGAGAAGAGGCTTCGTTCAACGCCTTCCCCTCGGTTTTGCAAATTTCCGCAGGTTCCTTCTTCGAATATTTTCTGTGCAATACCGTTCTGCCCATGAGGGCGGCGCGGAGTTTTCTTAGATTCCTGCAAACGGCAGGCAGATTTCAAGGAGGTCATTAGGAATGGAAATGAAACGTTTCTCGGCAGCGGCCTTCGCCAGCGCCGCCCTGCTCTTCTCGGCGGCGGCGTCGATGGCCTGCACGCCCATGGGCGTGGGGGCCAAAGCGTCGGCGGACGGCTCCGTCATGGTGAGCCATACCTGCGACGGCTGGTACGACAACCGCATCAAGATCATTCCCGGCGGCGACCACAAAGAAGGCGAAATGGTCGACATCTACAACGTCATGTGCGTCGACACCCGCCCCAACAAGCCGCTGCGCAAAGTCGGCGAGATCCCGCAGGCCGCGCACACCTACACCTACTTCCAGATCGGCTATCCCTTCATGAACGATCAGCAGCTGATGATGGGCGAGTTCACCTGGAGCGGCCGCGACGAACTGGCTTCCACCGAAGGACTGATGTACATCGAGAATCTCGAAGCGCTCGGTCTGGCCCGCGCCAAGACGGCCCGCGAAGCGATCAAGGTCATGGGCGCGCTGGCCGAAAAGTACGGTTACGCCGACGGCGGCGAGACGCTGATCATCGGCGATCCCAAGGAATGCTGGGTCTTCGAAGTCTGCGGCGGCGGGCTGTGGAACAAGGATTCCGGCAATCCCGGCGCCCACTGGGCGGCCAAGCGCCTTCCCGACGATGAAGTGTTCGTCGGCGCCAACCGTTCGCGCCTCGGCGTCATCGATCTGAACGACACCGAAAACACCATGCACTCCACCGACATCACCAAGCTGCCCGAGGCCATGGGCTGGTGGAAGCAGGGCGAACCGTTCGACTTCTCCGCCATCTTCAATCCCGAGCCTTACGGCTACGCCTACTACGCCGCACGCCGCGAGTGGAGAGCCTTGAACCTGGTCGCTCCTTCGCAGAAGTTCCCCGTGCTGGCCAAGTGGGAAATGTACCCCTTCTCCGTCAAGCCCGACAAGAAACTCTCCGTCAAGGACATCATGGACGTTTACAGCGACCACCTCGAAGGCACCGACTACGACCTCACCAAGGGTCTGGCCGCCGGTCCCTTTGGCTGCCCCAGCCGCTGGCAGACGCCCAAGGACGTGCGTCCCGAGGATCGCAAAGGCGACGATTGGGAGCGTCCCATCGCTCTGTTCCGCTGCTCCTACAGTTTCGTCTCGCAGAGCCGCGCCGACATGCCCGACGCCGTGGGCGGCGTGCTGTGGTTCGGCGAGGATTCCCCCGACACCACCGTTTACGTGCCCATTTACTGCGGCGTGACCTCCGTGCCCAAGGCGTGGAGCGAGACGAAGCGCCACGTGTTCGACCGCGACAGCGCCTGGTGGGCGTTCAACCTCGTCAACAACTGGGCGACGATCCGCTGGGACGCCATCTATCCCGAGATCCGCGCCAAGAAGGCCAGCTACGAGGACAAGTTCTTCGCCGACCAGAAGACGATCGAAGACCACGCCGTCGAGCTGTACAAGAAGGATCCCAAGAAGGCGGTCGAATACCTGACGGCCTACACCAACAAGGCCATGAACGAAGTCAACGACGGCTGGTGGGATTTCGCCTTCGAGCTGATCGGCAAATACTGCGACGGCGGCGTCATGCAGCCCGACGGATCGCAGAAGACCCCCGGCTACCCCACGGAATGGCTCAAGGCGGTCGATTTCGGCGGCATGACCGAACGCGATCTGAAAGCAACCAACAGCAAATAACTTTTCGCTTCCGCACCAGCGTTAAAAAGCCGGCGGGGCTCTTTTCCGCTCCCGGCGCAAAAGGGCTCCGCCGGCTTTTCGTCTCGTAAAACGGAGAATTCGAACGTCTGACCCATCACAAGGAGGTAAAGAACCATGCGAGCAAAGCGCACCGTTATTTCCAGCGTACTTGGCGCCATGCTTCTCGCCGGAGCGGCTTCGGCCTGCACCGACGTGGTCGTCGGAGCGAAAGCCTCCGCCGACGGTTCCGTCATCACTTCCCATACCGCGGACGGCGCGTTCTACGACGCGCGGGTGCGCTTCATCCCCGGCGGCAAGCATGCCGACGGCGAGATGACGCCCGTTTTCTGGAACATCACCAACGACGAATCCGCCGAACTCACGAGGATCGGCGAAATCCCCCAGGCCCCGGAAACCTACGGTTATTTCCACGTCGGTTACCCCTTCATGAACGAATACGGTCTGGCGATCGGCGAAAGCACGTTCGCCCAGAAGGTGGAAATGAAGACGTTCCGCCCGGACGCGCGCGCCATCCTGACGATCGAGCAGCTCGAAGTCCTCGCCCTGCAGCGCGCCAAAACCGCCCGCGAAGCCATCGCCCTGATCGGCTCTCTGGCGGAAAAGTACGGCTTCCTCGGCTCCTGCGATTTCGAAGGCGAAAGCCTGACCATCGCCGACGGCAAGGAAGCCTGGCTGTTCGAGATCCGCGCTTCCGGCATGATGTGGACCCCCGAAAGCGGCAAGCCCGGCGCGTACTGGGTCGCCCAGCGCGTCCCCGACGACATGGTGCTGATCACCTGCAACGTGGCCCGCATCCAGGAAGTCCGCCCCGAAGACACGGACAATTTCATGGCCTCCAAGGACTACCGTCAGTTCGCCATCGACATGGGCTGGTGGGATCCCGCAAGCGGCGTCCCCTTCAACTGGGCGAAAGCCTACGCGCCCTACACGGGCGGCTGGGCGCTGTCGTCCGACTGGGTCCGCAACCGTCTCTACTCGCTGTACCGCCGTCTCGACCCCGAGCGCGAATGGGATCCGCTGGCGGAAGCGACGTCCTACCCCTTCGCCGTCAAGCCTAGCCGGAAACTCTCCGTGCAGGACGTGCAGGCGATGCTGCGCAGCCATCACGACGGCACGCAGTTCGATATGTACGACGCCGACGAATGGTTCATCCGCAAGGACGGCAAGCTCGTCAAAAGCCCTCTGGCTTCGCCGTTCCCCAGCCGCGACATGCGCGCGCTGCTGAAGATGAACTACAGCCGCCCGGTCTCGGTGATCAACTGCGCTTACAGCTTCGTCGCCCAGACCCGCGCCGGCATGCCCAAGCCGTTGAGCACGATCCTCTGGTTCGGCTTCGACGCGCCCCACACCACCTGCTACGTCCCCATCTACTGCGGCGCCACCGACACAAAAGCCAGCTGGCGTCAGTTTGACCGCGACAGCTACACGCCCGAATCCGCCCAGTGGACGTTCATGCTCGCCGACGACCTCGTCTTGAAACGCTACGCCGAGGCCATGGCGGACCTCGGAGCCGTGCGCGCCCCCCTCGAGAAGAGCTTCTTCGAGGAGACGGCCCGTATCGACAAGGAAGGCGCCGAGCTCTACAAGAAGGATCCCGCCGCCGCCGGCAAGATGGTCACCGATTTCACCATCGACTGCATGGACAAGGCCGAAAAAGCCTGGCATCAGCTGAACAGAACGCTGATCACCAAGTACATCAACAACAAGAAGAGTTAAGCATTCGGAAACGTCTGAACGATTCAGCGCCGCTTCCGCAGGAAAAAACGGGCTGAATCGTTCAGTTGCTTCGCCATTTAATTTTACGGGAGGTTTTTTCATGAAAAAGTTATCCGCCGTTTTTGTCGCCCTGCTCGCCATCGGCGTGCTGGGCAGCTTCGCGTTCGCCGTGGAAGTCCCCAAGCTGAACGCTCCCTTCATCGTCACCACCTGCGGCCAGAGCCCCGGCGCCGTTATGGTGCACATGTCCGCCATGCAGTCCAAGATTGCGGCCAATCACGACAACAAGCTCACCGCCGACAAGCTGGCCGCCGCCAACGCCAAGACGCTGATCGTCACTTCCGGCACCAGCATGAAAGGGATGGGCGCCGCCGGTACCAACGTTGAAAACGAAATCGCCCGCTGCACCGAACTGATCGCCGAAGCCAAGAAGCTCGGCATGACCGTGATCGGAGCTCACATCGAAGGCATGGCCCGCCGCACCGACAATTCCGACGCCGCTTCCATCGAGGCTGTCATGAAGGACGCCGACGTGATTCTCGTCGTCACCGACAGCGACAGCGACGGTTTCTTCACCAAGTATGCCCGGGAGCACAACAAGCCTCTGCTTGTCGTCAAGGACGCTCTGGCCATCGGCCCCGCGCTGAAGGCCGCCGAATAAGGCAAAGGCGTTCCCGCAGCCTGTTCGCCGCTGGAACGCCTTATTTTTCCGCGCTCTTTTCCATTTAAATTTTTTCCGTTGAAAGGACGTATTTGTCAATGACTATGTTTGTCCATTCTTCGCTGGTGCTGGCTGCGGTCGTCGTAGCGTTCGCCATCGGCAAGAAAATGAAGATAAGCACGGAGCTGTCCATGTTCCTCTCGGCCCTGGTCGGGCTGGCGGTGCACGCGCTGCTTCCGAAGGGCGTCGACCCCCGCTCGCCCCTTCCCTTCGTGGAAATGATCCGTCACGTGGTCGAAGGTTCCTTCACTTACTTCGACGTGTGCCTGACCTTCCTGACGGCCACGTTTTTCATGATGCTCTACAAGGAGTCGGGCGGCGTGGCCTACATCGTGCGCTGCATCGTGCGCAGCTTCCACGCGCACCGTTTCGTCTGCCTGCTCTTCCTTACGGTCCTGATGCTGGTTCCCGGCGCCATCACCGGTTCGGGAGCGACGACGGTGCTGACGGTCGGCTCTCTGGTCGGTTCGGTGTTGATGACTATGGGCGTCTCCGAAGACCGCCGCGTGGCGTTAATCTTCCTGCTCGCGGCCATGAGCGCAGCCTGCCCGCCCATCAACCTGTGGGCCATGATGGCGGCCGCCGGCGCGAACATGCCCTACGTCGGATTCGGCGCGCCGCTGGCGCTGATGTCGATCGTCGGCGCTTTGTTCTCCACCTTCTGGCTGGCCGGGCGCGGTAAACCGATCGACGTGGAGCAGGCGCTGAAGGAACTGCCCGAAGCTCCGGCCGGATGGAATTGGCAGAAAGCCGTCATTCCCTTCGTGGTGCTGGTCGGTCTGGTCATCGCCGGACGCGCGTTCCCCTTCAACTTCCCCGTCCTCGGCCTGCCGCTGGTGTTCATGATCTCGGCTCTTTCCGTCATCGTGCTGAGCCCCATTCGCCTGCGCATCTTCGCGGTCGCCCGTCAGACGGTCGAGAACCTGCTCGGCCTGGTCGGCGCGATGGTCGTCGTCGGCACGCTGATCCAGGTGCTGGCGCTGAGCGGCGCCCGCGGGCTGCTGTCGCTGATGGTGGTGACGCTGCCGCTGACGGTGCTGTTCGCCACGCTGTGGATCATCCTGCCGCTTTCCGAAGGCGTGCTCCAGTACGCCGTCGCGCCGCTGTTCGGCGTGCCGCTGATCATGCTGTTCAACATGCTCGGGCTCGACCCGATCGTGTCGCTTTCCACCTGGTCGGTGATGTGGCCCGTCGGCGACTGTCTGCCGCCCACCGCGGTGGTCGGGCGCGCGGCGGTCATGGAGCTTGACTACAAGGGAAGTTACTGGGGCGGTTTCGTCAAGACCGCGCTGGTCCCCATGCTCTTCATCCTCGCCGTCTGCACGGCCTGCATGGTGTACAGCAAAGAGCTCGCCGCTGTGATTGGAGGTTAGTCGATCATGATCATGCTGAACAATATCGTTATGTGGCTGTATTACGGGATCGCCGCGTTCTTCCTGCTGGCGGTGGTCATGAACTTCGTCAAAACGAAAGATCCGCAGAAAGCCGTGCTTTACAGCATCATCATGATGCCCTTCGTACTGCGCCTTCTGCGCCTCAAGTAAAAGGAGGGGGCGCGCAATGAATCTGAAAGCCGTAAAATGCCTTGCTCTCGTCGTCGCCGGAGCGGCGGCCGCCACCGCGGGCATGCTCTTCAAGGAGCACCGCGAATTCAAGGAACCGGTCGTGCCCAGCGCGGCGCTGACGCAGGTCAAAAAGCTGAGCGATTATTACCCCGAAGGCGGCCTCAAAGGCTCCGTCAACGACGCCAACGTGTACTTCTTCGACAGCGGCGTGCCCGGCGGCACGATTCTGATCATCGGCGGCACGCATCCCGAAGAGCCGGTCGCCAACATGTCGGCCCAGGCCTTCACGGAAAACGTCAAGGTCACGCAGGGACAGGTGATCGTCATCGACCGCCTGAACACCAGCGGCTCGACGCTCACGCGTCTGGGCGAAGCCTATCCCCGCTTCACTCACGTCAAAACGGACTGGGGCGTCAAACGCTGGCGCTTCGGAGACCGCGCCAGCAATCCTCTCGACTCGTGGCCCGATCCCGAAGTGTACATCCACTACCCCAGCGGCCAGAACCTGGCCTACATGGACATCCGCAACGCCAACCGCGCCTGGCCTGGGCGCGCCAACGGGCTGCTCACGGAACGCACGAATTACGCTGCCATGCAGCTGATCCGCCAAGAACACGTCGACATGACGATGGACTTCCACGAAGCCGAGCTGGAATATCCCGTCGAGAACACGATGGTCGTGCACGAAAAAGGACAGGACGTCGGCGCCATGACCTCGATGATGCTGACCTCGACGATGTTCGACGTTCCCATCGGCATGGAATTCTCGCCCAAGGCCCTGCATGGCCTGTCGCACCGCGAGATCGGCGACCACTCCGACGCCACGTCTTATCTGTGCGAAGTGGCCGAGCCAATGCTCGACCGTATCCGCGGCATCACCGACGAAGAGCTGGCGATGTCGGGCAAAGACCGCTTCGTCATGAAGGCCGGCGAGCACCATCTGCTCTACTCGCCCATCGACGAGAACGGCTGGCCGGCGGAAAAACGCGTGGCGCGACACGTACAGACCGTGCTGACGCTGATCGAAGTCAACAACATGATCCATCCCGACAAGACCATTCTGATCGAAGGCGTTCCCGGTTACGGCGAAATCATGGAGAAAGGACTGGGATTCCTGTTCCACAATCCCGCCGAAGCTCCCAAGGGTCGTCTGTACTACGATTAGGCCCCAAAACCAATTCACAAGGAGGAAAAGAACATGAAACGCATTTCCGCAACGCTTTTCGCTAGCGCCGCGCTGCTGGCCGCCGCTTCGGCGTCGGTCGCCTGCACGCCCATGGGCGTCGGCCCGAAGGCCACCGCCGACGGTTCGATCCTCGTCGCCCATACCTGCGACAGCTGGTACGACGCCCGCGTGCGCGTGGTGCCCGGCGGCGAGCACCAGCCCGGCGAAATGGTCGACGTCAAGATCGTCTCCTGCATGGACAGCCGTCCCGGCCGTTCGCTGACGGTCGCCGGACAGATCCCTCAGGCCGAGCGCACCTACACGTATTTCCACATCGGCTATCCGTTCCTCAACGAGCATCAGGTCATGATCGGCGAGCATACGTGGACCGGCCGCGACGAAGTGCAGAGCGCCAGCGGCCTGTTCTACATCGAGAACCTCGAGGCCCTCGGCCTGCAACGCGGCAAGACCGCCCGCGAAGTGATCAAGGTCATGGGCGAACTGGCCGAAAAATACGGCTACGGCGACGGCGGCGAGGGGCTGGTCATCAGCGATGGCAAAGAACTGTGGGTCTTCGAGATCTGCGGCGCCGGCCTGCTGTGGACGAAAGACAGCGGCAAACCGGGCGCCATCTGGGCGGCCCGCCGCGTGCCCGACGACGAGTTCTTCGTCGGCGCCAACCGTTCCCGCCTCGGCGTGATCGACTTCAACGACAAGGACAACTTCATGTATTCCGCCAACATCACCGCGCTGGCCGAAGAAATGGGCTGGTGGAAGAAGGGCGAGCCCTTCAACTTCTCACACATTTTCGACAACGGCAGCTACGGCGAAGCGGCCAAGAACAGCTTCGGCAGCTCGCGCCGCGAGTGGCGGGCCTTCGACATCGTCGCGCCTTCCCTCAAACTGACGCCCGGCTCGGGCCTTCAGGATTATCCGTTCTCGGTCAAGCCCGATCACAAGCTGACCGTTCAGGATCTGGAGAAGATCTACAGCGATCACCTCGAAGGAACGCCCTACGACATGACCAAAGGCCTGGCAGCCGGCCCCTTCGGTTCGCCCGCCCGCTTCCGTCCGCAGAAGCCCAAGCACGACATGGAAGACCGCAAGGCATGGGCTTCCTGGGAACGCGCTATCGCCGTGCCTCAGTGCTCGTACAGCTTCATCGGCCAGACCCGCGCCGACCTGCCCGCGGCGATCGGCGGCGTGCTGTGGTTCGGCCTCGCCGCTCCCGACACGACCGTTTACACGCCCATCTACGCCGGCGTCACCGAACTGCCGCAGAACTGGGGCGACAACGACCGCGTCAACTTCAACACGGAGAACCCCTGGTGGGCGTTCAACTTCGTGCAGCAGTGGGCGCAGCACCGCTGGGACATGATGTACCCCGAGATCCGCGCCAAGAAGGCCACGATCGAACAGCGTTATTTTGACGCGCAGCCCGGCGTCGAAAAACTGGCGCTTGAGCTCTACGCCAAAGATCCCGCCGCGGCCAAGGCGTTCCTGACCAACTACTGCGCCACCAACATGAAGGCGCTGGAAAAGGATTGGTGGGGCTTCGCCGCGCAGCTGATCTCCAAGTACGGACAAATGCCCTTCTACGTCGAAGACAACAAAATCAAGCAGCCCGGCTACAACCCCGCGTGGCTCAAGGCCGTCGATTTCGGCGGCACGATGGCCGACGACGTGAAGAACGGGCGCTAAAACTCCCCGAAAAAACGGCATGAATTAACCTGACAGCAATGTTCCACGTGGAACATTCGAAGAGGCCGAAGGCTGATGAATCAGATTTCATCAGCCTTCGGCCTCTTTTTGTTCAAAGAAAACCCCCGGCTGTGCCGGGGGTTCAGGAAGCTTTAAGCTATGGTTAAGTATTTTGTTTTTTATCGAAGTGAAAGAAATGCTCCCTGGGATTATGATAGAAGTGGCTGGCAACCGTATCCGAAATAATCGAAGGGAGCTTAGAAATGGCACAAAATGCCAATGAAACTTTATCACATACGACTTGGAACTGCAAATATCATGTTGTTTTTGCCCCTAAATTCAGACGTCGTCTCATATATAG
>NZ_ADFP01000122.1 GCF_000177335.1 Pyramidobacter piscolens W5455 | reverse complement strand
AAAAGAGCGGCGCCTCTCGGTCTTTGCAGGGCGCGCAAAAAAAAAGCTCCGCCCCGGGCGAACGGGGCGGAACTCCACGTCTGCCGCGGCGGGAAACGGCCCGCTACTTTTCGCCGGGCATCTTCCAGCCGTGGTATGTCGTGTGAAGCAGACGGTGCGCTTTTTCCGACAGCGGCGCGCCGAGGAACTGTTGGTAGCACGCGAGGATGGACGGGTTCTCGTGCGAAAAGCGCAGCTCCATGCCGCG
This sequence comes from Pyramidobacter piscolens W5455, assembly GCF_000177335.1. Classification (NCBI taxonomy): domain Bacteria; kingdom Thermotogati; phylum Synergistota; class Synergistia; order Synergistales; family Dethiosulfovibrionaceae; genus Pyramidobacter; species Pyramidobacter piscolens. The sequence goes on along the minus strand of NZ_ADFP01000122.1, from coordinate 11,283 downwards.
GTCGATGTCGTAGAGCGTAGGGGCGCGTTGAGGCGCCATCTCCACGCGGTCGTGGATCGGCTGCCCGCCGCCGCCAACGCAGCCGCCGGGGCAGGCCATGACTTCGACGAAATCGTAACGCACGTCGCCGCGGTCGAGCGCGGCCAGCAGCTTGTCGGCGTTGCCGAGGCCGTTGACGACGGCCACTTTGAGCGCGGTCCCGGCGATGTCGAACGTGGCTTCCTTCCAACCGTCCATACCGCGCACCGACTTGAAGGCGTCGGGCTCGGGATTTTTGCCGGTGACGAGGAAGAACGCGCTGCGCAGCGCCGCTTCCATGACGCCGCCAGTGGCACCAAAGATCGCGCCCGCGCCGCTGCCGACGCCGAGCGGCATGTCGAGCTCTTCGTCTGCGAGGTCCTGCGGCTGGATCTGCAGCGAACGGATCAGACGCGACACTTCGCGCGTGGTCAAAGCGACGTCCACGTCCTGCCCCGCGCCGGCTCCGTCCATGCCGGGCAGCGCGCACTCGGCCTTTTTGGCCAGGCAGGGCATGATGGAGACGGAGAAGATCCTGGACGGATCGACGCCGAGCGTCTGCGCGTACCAGCTCTTGGCGACGGCGCCGAACATCTGCTGCGGCGACTTGGCCGACGACAGCTGGCCGACGAACTGCGGCCAGTGGCTCTTGACGAAGCGAATCCAGCCGGGACAGCAGGAGGTGAACATCGGGAATTTCTCGCGGTCGCGGTGCTTGAGACGCTCCACGAACTCGCTGCCTTCCTCCATGATCGTGAGGTCGGCGGAGAAGTTGGTATCGAACACGTAGTCGAAGCCGACGAGGCGCAGCGCCGCGGCCAGACGCGTGACGGTGGCCTCCCCGGGCTTCATGCCGAACTCTTCGCCCCAGGCGGTGCGGATGGCCGGCGCGATCTGGACGAGCACGATCTTTTCGGGATCGTCGATGGCGTCGAGCACTTTCTGGGTGTCGTCGCGTTCGTGCAGCGCGCCCACGGGGCAGTGGGTGATGCACTGGCCGCACAGGGCGCAGTCGGCGTCTTCGAGGCGATAGACGCGGGCCACGTCGACGGTGGTCTTGGCGCCGGTGTTGACCACGTCCCAGACGTTGGCGTGCTGGATCTTGTCGCAGACCTGCACGCAGCGCATGCACTTGATGCAGAGCGAAAAGTCGCGGATGAGCGGAAAGTCGGGGCTGGTCCGCCGGCTGACGTAATGCTTTTCAAACGGCGTGTCGTGGATGTTGAGCTCGTTGGCGATGCGCTGCAGTTCGCAGTTGCCGCTGCGCACGCACGACGGACAATGGTCGTCGTGCTCGGAGAGGATCATGCGCACGTTGGCGCGGCGGGCCTCGCGGGCTTTTTTGCTGTTGGTGTGAATGACCATGCTCTCTTCGACGGGATTGTTGCAGGCCGTGAAGAGGCGCTCGTGCCCTTCCACCTCGACGACGCAGACGCGGCAGGCGCCGATCTCGTTGACGCCTTCGAGGAAACAGAGCGTGGGGATCCTGATCCCCGCGGCCTTGGCGGCGTCGAGGATCGTCGTTCTTTCCGGAACCTTGATGCGTTTGCCATCGATGACGACGTTTACCATTTTTCCACACGCCCTCCCTTGAACACGCCATAGCCGAAGTGATCGCAGCGCAGGCAGCGGCCGGATTCCTGGCGCGCTTCCTGGTCGCTCATCGGCAGTTCCATCAGATCGAAGTCGCGAATCCGTTCCGCGACGGGGCGTTCCACCATGTTAACGCGGCCGCAGGACGTGTGGTCGTCGAAGCGCACCTGCGGCACTTCGATGCCGCTCGTGATCACGTGGTCGAAACCCAGATACTCGTCGATATTGGCCGCCGCGACCTTGCCGCCGGCGATGGCGCGGATGACCGTGGCGGGGCCGGTGACGCAGTCGCCGCCGGCGAAGATGCCGTCGGCGTCTTTGATGCCGGTGGTGTCCATGCTCTCGATCGCGCCGCGCTTGACGGGGATGCCGTACTGCTCGAACGTGCGCGACTCGATGCCCTGGCCGATGGCCACCAGCACGCGGTCGCAGCGGAAGTCGATCTCCGGCGCGTCCGCGTCGACCGGCGCCGGCCGGCCGTTTTTGAATCCGCCGATGATCTGCGGCTGCGTGCAGAGCGAAACGACCTTGTTGTTTTCGTCCCTGATGATGCGAAGCGGCGCGTGAAGCTCGACGATCTCCACGCCGTCGGCGATGGCGCCTTCCACCTCCTCGGGCAGGGCGGTCATGTCCTCCTTGCGGCGGCGGTAGACGAGGCGCACTGACTTGGCGTGGCACCTTACCGCCGAGCGGGCCACGTCCATGGCGACGTTGCCGCCGCCGACGACGATCACGTCGAGCCCGGTGAAGTCGGGATAATGGTCGTCGCCGATGGCGCGCAACATCTCCACGGCGGAGATGACGCCCTCGGCCTCTTCGCCCTCGATGCCCAGTTTCTTGTCGATGTGGGCGCCGATGGAAAGGTACAGCGCGTCGTACTGATCGTACAGTTCCTTGACGGAGACGTCGTTGCCGACGCTGATCCCGGTTTTGACATGGATCCCTGCCGAAAGGAGACCGGCGATCTCGCGGTCGAGCACTTCGCGGGGCAGGCGGTAGGCGGGGATGCCGTAGCGGAGCATGCCGCCCAGCTGCTGACGCTGCTCGTAAACTGTCACGTCGTGCCCCATGATGGACAGATAATAGGCGGCGCTCAGTCCGCCGGGGCCGCCGCCGACGACGGCGACTTTTTTGCCCGTGGCGGGGGCGCGCTTCGGCACGGGGATCGTCTCCTCGTGCTCCACGGCGTAGCGCTTAAGCCCGCGGATGTTGATGGGATTGTCGACCAGCGTGCGGCGGCAGCGAGTCTCGCAGGGATGCTCGCAGATCATGCCGCACACGGCGGGTAGCGGATTGTCCTTGCGGATCAGCTGCACGGCGTCGCCGTAACGGCCGGCATGGATCAGGGCGATGTAGCCGGGAATGTCCACGTGCGCCGGGCACAACGAGACGCAGGGCACGGGCTGGTTTTGCAGGCACATGCAGCGGCCGTGCTGAATGTGTTCGACGAAGTCGTCGCGGAAGCCGCGCACGCCTTTGAGCACCATACGGGCGGCTTCCTGTCCGATGGCGCAGTCCGAGGTGAGGTAGACGCTCTCGGCCGTTCGCTCGATGGTGTCGATGGTGCCCATGTCGGCGCGGCCGTCCAGCACGGAATTGAGAAGTTCTTCCAGACGGCTGAGGCCGACGCGGCAGGGCACGCACTTGCCGCACGACTGCGAGTGGCAGATGTGCAGGAACGAAACGGCCAGATCGACCGGACACAGTTCGGGAGGACTGGCCTGAATGCGGCGCTCCATGTCCTTGTACAGGCCTTCGACGGTCGTCTGCGCCTGATTTTTTGTGACGATGCTGAGTCTGCTCACGATTCTTCCCCCTGTTTTGGAAAATATGCCTTTTCGCCGGCCCCTCCGAAATTTCCGGTTCAAGGCATGCTGTTTTTTGCGAAAGCGTTCCTTTTCTCCATCTCTGCAAAAAACAGTAATATAAGTCTATTTTAAATAATATGGGGAAAAGTTTCAATAGGGAATTATTTTCCTCAAATTGATTTGACAGGACTAACTCAATCTCCCCTTATAAAAGCCGAACGGCATTTTACATCATAATAATGCAAAATGCCGTTCGGCTTTCTGATTAAGAAACAGTATCAGCCGCCCAGATAGGCTTTTTTGATGGCGGGAGAGTCGAGCAGTTCGCGCCCGGTGCCGGTGGCGACGATGCGGCCGGTTTCCAGCACGTAGCCGCGGTCGGCGATGGAGAGCGCCATGCGTGCGTTCTGTTCGACGAGCAGGATCGTGGCGCCGTTCGCGTGCAGATTGCCGATGATGTCGAAAATGGCTTCGACAAGCAGCGGCGCCAAGCCCATGGAGGGCTCGTCGAGCATGAGCAGCTTGGGACGGCTCATCAGCGCGCGTCCCATGGCGAGCATCTGCTGCTCGCCGCCGGAGAGCGTGCCGGCCACCTGACGGCGGCGTTCCTTCAGGCGCGGGAAAAGCGCGAAGACTTTTTCCAGATCGGCGGCGAGGCTCTGCGCGCCGGCGGCGCGGCGCGTGTAGGCGCCCATTTCCAGATTTTCCTGCACCGACATTTGCAGGAAAATGCGGCGGCCTTCGGGCACCTGCGCCAATCCCTGTGCGACGATCTTGTACGGCGCGAACCGCGCCAGCCGCTTCCCGAAGAACGACACGGTCCCCGTGCGCGGCAGCAGGCCGGAGATGGTGTTCAGCGTCGTGGATTTGCCGGCACCGTTGGCGCCGATCAGCGTGACAATCTCGCCCTGAAAGACTTCGAAAGAAATACCCTTGATGGCGTGGATGCTGCCGTAAAAGACGTGAACATCGTCGACTTTGAGGATTGGATCGGCCATGGTTAGTCCTCCTTCTGCCGGCCGAGGTAGGCCTCGATGACGGCGGGGTCGCTCTGGATGTCCGCCGGCGCGCCCTTGGCGATGACGCGCCCGAAGTTGAGCACGCAGATGCCCTCGCACAGGTTCATGACCAGATTCATGTCGTGTTCGATGAGCATGATGGCGATCGGGAACATCTCGTGCACGCGGCGGATGCTGTCGATCAGCTCGCGCGTTTCCGAGGGATTCATGCCTGCCGCCGGCTCGTCGAGCAGCAACAGCGACGGGTAGGTGGCGAGAGCGCGCACGATCTCGAGGCGGCGCTGCGCGCCGTAGGGCAGCGAACCGGCCTTGACGTCGGCCAGACCCTGCATGTCGAAGATGGACAGCAGCTTGAGAGCGCGGCGATGGGCAGCCAGTTCCTGGCGGCGGTAGTGTGGCAGGCGCAGGATCGCGCCGAACAGGCCGTAGTGGATGTCGTTGGTCATGGCGACTTTGACGTTGTCGGCGACGCTGAGGTTCTTGAAAAGTCGGATGTTCTGGAACGTGCGGGCGATACCGAGGCGGTTGGCCTGCGCCGGCGTCATGCCGGCGGTATCCTGACCGTCGAGCAGCACGGTGCCCGTGGTGGGGTGGTAGACTTTGGTGAGCAGGTTGAAGACCGTCGTCTTGCCGGCGCCGTTGGGACCGATCAGCCCGGCGATCTCCGTGCGGCCGATGGTGAGGTTGAAGTTCTCGACGATCTTCAGACCGCCGATCGTCAGTCCGAGATTGACGCACTCCAGGATCGGGGCGCGTCCGGCGTCGCGCTCGGGAACCAGCGCGCGCGAGGGGACGGGAACGAGTTTAGTGGCCATGGAACGTTTCCTCCTCCGCCTTGGGGCCGAAAAGTTTCAGCCGCGCGAAGAAATTCCTTACGGCCGCGTTGTTGGACCCGAGCATGATGGCGATCAGCAGCACCGCGTAGATTAGCATGCGGTAGTCGCGGAACTCGCGCAGCTTTTCCGGCAGGATCGTCAGCGCCGCGGCGGCGACGATTGAACCGAGCATGTTGCCCTGGCCGCCCAGCACCACGAAGACGAGGATCAGGATCGAAGTGTTGAAGTCGAACTTGTTGGCGACGATCGTCGAGTAGTTCATCGCGAACAGGCAGCCGGCCGCTCCCGCCAGCGCCGCGGAAACGACAAAGGCGGTCATCTTGTACCTGGTGACGTCGATGCCGACGCTCTCGGCGGCGATGCGGTCGTCGCGGACGGCCTGGAAGGCGCGCCCCAGACGGCTGTTGATGAGATTGTAGACGACGACCAGCGCGATCATCACCAGCGCGAAACCGGTGCCGAACGTGGCGATCTTGCGGATGCCGCCGATGCCCATCGGGCCGCCGACGATCAGCCGCCCGCCGGGCGCCAGCCCCGTTTTGTCGGACAGCATGCTGAAGTGCAGACCGGCCTTGTCGACGCCCATGTAAAAATTGTTCAGCACGCTTTTGATGATCTCGCCGAAGGCCAGCGTGACGATGGCCAGGTAGTCGCCCTTGAGCCGCAGCACGGGAATGCCGATCAAAAAACCGGCCAGCGCCGCGGACGCCGCCCCTGCCGCCATGGAAACGGACAGGCGCAGCGGCGCGAGAGGCACGAGATCTTGCAGCAGGATGGCGCAGGCGACGCCCGTGAACGCGCCCACGGACATGAAGCCGGCGTGCCCCAGCGACAGCTCGCCGAGCACGCCCACCACCAGGTTTAGCACCACGGCCATGACCATGTAGGCGCAGATCGGCACCAGCATTCCCTTCATGGACGAACTGAGCGTCCGCGTCGAGATCATGATCTGGAGGATGACGTAGGCCAGCGTCACAAGCGCGTAAGTCCCGTAAACGCGGCGCGCTTCGGGCCTTTTGAGGTTGATCAGCCGCTTCATGGCTACACCTTCTCCTGTACCTGACGGCCCAATAGCCCCGCGGGCTTGACCAGCAGCACCACGATCAGCACGGCGAAGACCACGGCGTCAGAAAGCTGCGTGGAAATGTAGGCCTTGGCGAAAATCTCGATCACGCCCAGCAGCAGCCCGCCCAGAAAAGCGCCGGGAATGGAGCCGATGCCGCCGAAAACGGCCGCCGTGAACGCCTTGATGCCCGGCAGCGAACCCGTCGTCGGCATCAGCGTCGGATAAGCCGAGCACAGCAAAACGCCGGCCACGGCCGCGAGGCCGGAGCCGATGGCGAACGTGAGCGAAATGGTGGCGTTGACGTTGATGCCCATCAACAGCGCCGCGCCCTTGTCCTCCGAGCAGGCGCGCATCGCCTTGCCCATGCGCGTGCGGCCGACGAACCACGACAGCGCCGTCATGATGACGAGGCAGGAAACGATCGTCACGATCGTCACGTGAGAGATGGACAGCTGGCCGCCGAACAGTTGGACCGCGCCACGTCCGACCACCGAGGGGAACACCTTGGGGTTCGAGGTCCAAAGCAGCAGCGCCGTGTTCTGAAGGAAGTAGCTCACGCCGATGGCCGTGATCAGCACTGCCAGGGACGGGGCCTGACGCAGCGGCTTGTAAGCCAGCTTTTCCACGACGATGCCCAGCAGCGTGCAGACCGTCACGGCGAAAGCGACGCCGGCGAGCGCCGGAAGATGGAAGCGGAACACGGCGTAGAAACAGACGTAGGCGCCGACCATGATCACGTCGCCGTGGGCGAAGTTGAGCATCTTGGCGATGCCATAGACCATGCTGTAGCCCAGCGCGATGATCGCGTAAATGCTGCCCAGGCTGATGCCGCTGATAAAGAAATTCAGAAAGGTCATGGGTTCACCTCGAAAGATCTCGCAAAAAATGGAAAAACGACGAACGGCGGGATGGCGCCGTTCGGAAGAGAAAAGCGAGAGCGCCGCCGAAAGGACCGGTCAGGCCGGCCTTCCGGCGACGCTCTCAGGCAAGGCGGAACGGCGCGCCGCCCGCTTCCGCCCTTGAAACTTAATCGAGCCCGACGTAAGCGCCGTTTTTGATGATCATGCCTTTGGGATCCTTGGAGATCTCGCCGTTGGGCTTCCACGTCATGTTGCTCCCCGTCAGCCCGTTGAAGGTCATCGTCGTGAACTGCCCGATCATCAGCTCACAGAGTTTCTCGGCATCCATGCCGGGAGTGGCCTTGGCGTTTTCGAGCGCCTGACGGTAGGCATAGACACAGTCGTACGCGTCGGCGGCAAACTGATTGGGCGCTTCGCCGAAACGTTTCCGATACTCTGCCACGAAAGCGGCCGTGCGCTCGTCCGTGGAGTCGGCATTGAAGGGAGTCAGGAGCATGACGCCTTCGGCCAGATCCTTGTTGAAGCCTTCCATGGTCAGGATGCCGTCCATGCCGTCCACGCCGAACCACTTGGGCGCGAAGTTCATGGCCGCCGCCTGAGCGAGGATCAGCGAAGCGTGCTGATAGTACATGGGCAGAAACACCAGCTCGGCCCCGCCCTTCTGCGCGTCGGCCAGCTGCACCGAAAAGTCGGTGTCGTTGCCGTCGGCGAACGTCGTGTCGCTGACCACTTCAAGGCCGGCTGCGGCCGCCTTGGTCGCGAACGTGTCATGAATGCCCTTGGAGTACACGTCGTCGTTCTTCCAGATCACGGCGACTTTTTTGGCCAAGGCATTGCCGGCGATGTACTGGGCGGAGGCGGATCCCTGGTTGGGATCGACGAAACACATCTGGAACACGTTGTCCTTGCCGGCCGTGACGGCCACGGCCGAAGCCGAAGGCGTGAGCGCGAAGATGCGGTCGGCGAAGTTCTCGGCGGCTGTCGCCTCGCAGGGTTTGGACGTGACCGAACCGAGCGAGAGCTGCATGCCCCAGTCCTTGAGGGCGTTGTAGGCGTTGACGGCCTTTTCGGCGTCGTGCGTGTCGTCCTCGTAATTCAGCTCGAACCGAATGCCGCCGGCGGCGTTGATCTCGTCGACGGCGATCTGCGCACCGTTCTTGGCGGCGTTGCCGTAAATGGCCGCGCCGCCCGTCAGAGGGGCCGTGCCGCCCAGCTTGAAGGCGTCGGCGCCGAAAGCGCAGCCGGCCGTCATGGAGACGGCGAAAACGAATGCCAATACGTTCTTTTTCATCGTTCAAACACCCTTTCACGAGCGAAATGTGCAGAACGGGCGTTTTCAGCCGGTTCTGCCGACGCGAAGGCGCGCGGTCCGCTCTGGCGAAGGAACGCCATGCCTTTTCGCGTTTATGAAAATGAATTATATGAGCGGCTCAGCGAAAAGTAAACTGTCGACGCCGTTAAAATAAGTAATATTGCAATTATTGCGTTAATTCAAGCCTAAAGTTTAGACGGCAAATGATAAAATAATCGGAATTATTTATTCTTAAGTCATTGAACGACGGCGAGCAAGAAAAAACGAGGACTGGCCGAAAAGATCGGTCAGCCCTCGTTTTATCGAATAGATTTTAGGCAGCTGGGAACCGGTGTCAGCAGCTTTCGGCGGCGTTTCCGCGGCGCGGGTGGCGCGCGAGAAAGTCGCGGATCAACCAGCCGGCCACGGTGATCGAGCCGGGAACGTTGGCGGGAATCTCGTCGGGAGCGAACCAGCGCGCCTCGCCGATCTCCACGCCGTCGGGGCGAAGCTCGCCGCTCTTCCAGCGGGCGCGGCAGGCCAGCATCAACGAGCGGGGAAACGGCCAGTACTGGCTGTACAGGTACTGGATGCTGCCCCGCTCCACTTCGACGTTCACTTCTTCGCGCACTTCGCGGACGACGGCGTCTTCGATCGATTCGCCGACTTCGAGAAATCCCGCCAGCACGCTGAAGCGGTTGAATTTGTTGCGCTTGTTCATGGCCAGCAGCAGCTTGCCGCCGCGTTCGACGGCCACGATCATGGCCGGGCAGATGACGGGAAAGAGCATGTGCCCGCAGTTGGGACACTTCATGGCGTGCTGCTCGCCGGGAGCGGGCTCCATCTTCGCGCCGCAGCAGCCGCAGTAGCGGCTCTGACGATGCCAGTCGGCCAAACCCCAGGCGGCGCTCATGGCCTGAAAGTCTTCTCTGCCGAACTGTTCGCCGAAGGCGCGGCGATTCATGGCAGTCCAGCCTTCGGGCAGCGGCGCGTCGTCCGCGACGCGCCCCCAGAGGCAGCCGTCGGGAGCGAGCGCGCCGAAGGAACCCGAATCGCTCAGCGGCAGCAGCGACGCTTCGGCGGCTTGGGGCAGGCGCCCGCGGCAGAGTAGCACCGCGTCTCCCTGAAATATTACGGCCGTGTTCCTGTCAAGCATTCGGATCGAAACCAGCTTTCGCGAACCAGGCGGCCGGCGCCTCGCGCCCTTGCATTGCGCGGGCGGGGCGGATGGGGTTCGGATTTGCGACGCGGTTCTTTTCCATGGAGAATCCGCCTCCTTGCGAACGGAATTTTTTTTGAGAGTTCAGGCGCCGAGAACGGCCCTTCCGGCCACGAGCCCGCTGGCCGCCGCCTGGATGATGCCGCGGCTGACGCCGGCCCCGTCGCCGGCCATGTACAGATGTTTGACGTTCGGCACGGCGAGGTTGTTTTTCAGCTCGAGACGCAGCGAATAGAGCTTGATCTCCACGCCGTAGAGCAGCGTGTCGTTCTGGTTGACGCCGGGCATGATCACGTTGAGCGCGTCGAGGAACTCGACGATGTCGGTCATGTGGCGATGAGGCAGCACAAGGCTGAGATCGCCGGGGACGGCGGGGCCCGTCGGCTCGATCATGCCGCGGGCGATGCGGTCGGGCGTGGAGCGACGGCCGTCGCGCAGGTCGCCGAGGCGCTGCACCAGCAGGCCGCCGCCGGCCAGCATGTTGGCGAGACGGGCGATGTGCGTGGCGTAGCCGATCGGGTCGGTGAACGGGCGCGTGAAGTTCTTGGTGACGAGCACGGCGAAATTTGTGTTGCGCGACTTGGTGTTCTTGAGGCTGTGCCCGTTGACGGTGACGAGGCCGTGCGTGCGGTTGAACTCGGAGACCACGAACCCCGACGGGTTCATGCAGAAGGTGCGCACGCGGTCGTCGAACGTGGGCGTGTTGTAGAGGCACTTGACTTCGTAAAAGTCGCGCGTCAGTTCCTCGCAGGCGCTGTCGGGCACTTCGACGCGCACGCCGATGTCCACCGGCATCGAGGCGATCGGCAGCTTCAGGCGCCTGACGATTCCTTCCAGCCACGAAGCGCCGTCGCGCCCCGGCGCGACGATGACGTCGGCGGCGCGATGTTCCGTGCCGTCGCTCGTGACCACGCCGACGGCGGCGCCGTTTTCGACAAGGATGTCCTGCACGAACGTGTTCATGAGGATGTCGCATTTGTCGCGCAGGGAACGGTACATGGCGTCGAGCACTTCGCGCGAGGCGTCGGTGCCGATGTGGCGGATCCTGGCCGGCAGCACCTTGATGCCCGCCGCGGCGGCGCGGCGGATCGTGTCGTGTACGTTCTGCCCGCTCGGCTCGTACAGATGGGGATCGGCGCCGTCGGCGACGAAGCGGTCGTCCACGGCTTTCATCAGGCGCTCCAGCTCCGCCGTGCCGACATACTCTTCGAGATTGCCTCCGTAGCCGGTCGTGATCGTCAACTTGCCGTCGGAGGCCGACCCCGCGCCACCCCAGCCGGACACCACGGCGCAGGACGGGCAGTTGACGCAGCGGTCGGCTTGCCCCGCCATGATCGGACAGATCCGCTCCCTGATGAGCCGTCCCTTGTCGACGATCAGCACTCTTTTGCCGGCGCCGGTCAGTTCCAGCGCCGCGAAAATCCCCGCCGGCCCCGCGCCGACGATGATCGCATCGTAGTTCATGGAAATTTCCCCCCGCGTCCCCAGCGGGAACGTTCGTTTTTATCGTTTGAGACACGGCTGAATTATAGCATGGCGGCAAAATAAAAGCGCCGCGCGAAGATGTTCCGCC
>NZ_ADFP01000121.1 GCF_000177335.1 Pyramidobacter piscolens W5455 | reverse complement strand
ACCAGCAGGCGGGCCGCGCCAGTTTCGTCGCGGCCGAGATAGCGGATCGAAACGACGTTCACGGGCCGGGGCCGGATGTCCGGCTCCCGGCCGGAACGCGCCAGCTTGTGGGCGCGCGCGCCGTCCACTTTTACCGCAGAGACGCGCGGCGGCGTTTGCAGCCGCACGCCCTGAAAAGCCGGCAGCGCCCCGCGCAGCGCCGCCTCGTCGTAAGCGGCCGGAACCGCTTCGCTCAGCGGCTCGCCGGTCGCATCGTCGGTGCTGGTCTCCCAGCCGAACGTCACGCGCGCCAGATAACTTTTCGGCAGATTCATCACCGCTTCGCTCAGGCGCGTGGCGCTGCCGGCCAGCAGCACGAGCGTTCCCGACGCCGACGTATCCAGCGTGCCGGCGTGCCCGACCTTCTGTTTCCGTCCGCCAAGCGCCTTCGACACCGCGGTGACGCAGCCACGGCTGGGCGCGCCGTAAATTTTGTCGAGAACGAGGATCCCGTTATACACGGCTCAGTTCCTCTTCCAAAGCTTTCAGCCCCTCTTCGAGGGGCAGATAGATCTTGCAGCCGGCCGCGTACCGATGGCCGCCGCCGTTCCACTTCGCGGCGATCGCCTGGGCGGAGACGGGGCCGCGGGAGCGGACGCTGCAGCGCAGACAGTCTTTGACTTCGCTGATCATCACGGTCACGTCGGCGCCTTTTATATGCGTCAGCATGTTGATAAGACCTTCGGTGTCGCTTTCGAGCGCTCCCGTCTCGCGAAAATCGTCCCGCGTGATCCACGAGAGCGCGGCGCGCGCGCCGACCGTCTCGACGCGCGCCATGCAGCGCCCCCAGAGGCGCAGTTTCGCCGGCGTGTCGTTGAAATGGAGTCGTTCGTCCATTTTGACGGGGACCGCGCCAGCTCTGATCAGTTCCGCAGCCACGCGCATGGTGTCGGCGGTGGTGTTGGAAAACCTGAACCAGCCGCAATCCGTCGCGATCGACACGTAAAGCGCTTCGGCGATGTCCGTGTCGATCGCGCAGCCGAGAGCGAGGATAACCTCGTAGATCATCTCGCCGGTCGCCGCGGCCTGCGGATCGATCCAGTTCACCTCGGCGCCGAATCGTTCGTTGCTTTCGTGATGATCGATGCTGATGCGCGGTTCCAGACCGGGAACGCCGCGGTCGCGGGCGCTGACGTCGACGGCGATTACGCAGCGTCCGCCGTCGGATGCGGAAGCGTCGGTCCGGTACTCGCCGCTGTGAGGCAAAAAGGCGTACAGCGGCGGCAGCGGATCGACGCCGCCCCAGATCACGTCCCGCCCCAGTTTTTTCCCGGCCGAAACAAGGGCGCTGCCGCAGCCGAGCGTATCGCCGTCGGGCTTGACGTGGCAGACGACGCGCCACTTCGGCTCGGCCAGAAGGATACGCGCGATTTTCTCGGCTTCAGTCATCGGATTCCTCCGGCGCGTCTTCCGCCGCTTCCGATTCTTCAGGCGGCAGCTCGGCGCTGATACGGTCGAGCACGCGGTCCATCTCGCGCGCCAGCTCCTCGCTGTCGTCGAATCTGAACGTCAGTTCCGGCACGGTACGGTACGACAGCACGCGCCCGAGCGACGAACGCACGTAGCCAGAAACTTTCTCGAGCAGTTTGGCAATCTCGGCGCGTCCTTCTTCGCGCAGCGTCGTGTAATAGACCTTGGCGTACTTCAGATCTTTCGAGCACTCCACCGAGGTGACGATCACCTCGGCGAGCTTTTCGTCGCGCACTTCGCGCGACAGGATCAGCGAGATCTCGCGCTGGAGCTGGCTGTTGATTCTTCCCATTCTGAAACGAGGCATCCGTTTCCTTCCTCTCTTGCGAACCAGTCCTTCCTGCTCGACGCGCCGGCGCTGAGATGTTCCTTCAGTCTGCCGGCGCGCGAACGGTCCTTGCACAAAAATTTACAGAGTTCTCTTCTCTTCCACGAGCTCGTAGGCTTCGACCATGTCGCCTTCGCGGAAATCCTGATAGTTGGTGAAGGTCATGCCGCATTCGAAGCCTTCGCGCACTTCGCTGGCTTCGTCCTTCTCGCGGCGCAGCGAAGCGACCGAGCCTTCCCAGATCACGATGCCGTCGCGAACCAAACGCACCTTGCTGCCGCGTTTGATCGCGCCCTTCATGACCCGGCAGCCGGCGATCTTGCCGACCTTGGGCGCCTTGAAGATCTTGCGGATCTCCACTTCGCCCAGCGAGTTTTCCTTGATCGTCGGCGTCAGCAGGCCTTCCATGGCCGCCTTCACGTCGTCGATGATCTCGTAGATGATGCTGTACAGGCGGATCTGCACGTTTTCCTTTTCGGCGAGTTTGCTGGCGCTGTTTTCGGGGCGGACGTTAAAGCCCACGACGATGGCGTTGGACGCCGTGGCCAGCATGATGTCCGATTCGGAGATGCGCCCCACGGCCGTGTGCACGATGTTGATGCCCACGTCTTCGGTGCCGAGCTTTTCCAGCGAGCCGACGATCGCTTCGATGGTGCCCTGCACGTCGCACTTGATGACCAGGTTCAGCACGGGTTTTTCGCCGTCCTGCATTTGGCTGTAGAGGTCTTCCAGCGTCATGCGCTTCACGGCCGTGTTGTTCTGAGCGTTGCGGCGTTCGGCTTCGAGGTTGGCGAAGTAGTCGCGGGCCTCCTTCTCGGAACCGATCTGGTGGAAGTGCTCGCCTGGCTGAGGCACGCCGTTCAGGCCGATGATCTCGACGGCGGTGCTGGGACCGGCCTGTGTGACGTTCTTGCCGGCATCGTTGAACATGGCGCGCACCTTTCCCCAGCAGGTGTCGAACAGGATCAGATCGCCACGGCACAGCGTTCCCTGCTGCACGATCACGGAGGCGACGGCGCCCTGCCCCTTGTCGAGACGGGCTTCGATGACGACGCCTTCGGGCGGAACGGTAGGATCGGCCTTGAGATCCTGCATCTCGGCCACGAGCGAAATCATTTCCAGCAGCTGATCCACGCCCTTGCCGGACTTGGCGGATATTTCCACCATGACGGTGTCGCCGCCCCACGCTTCGGACACGAGGCCGTAGCCGCTCAGTTCCTGCATGACCTGCTGCGGGTTGGCGGTAGGTTTGTCCATCTTGTTGATGGCGACGATGATGGGAACGCCGGCGGCCTTGGCGTGATTGATGGCTTCGATGGTCTGAGGCATGACGCCGTCGTCGGCGGCGACGACCAGCACGGCGATGTCGGTGCACTGGGCGCCGCGGGCGCGCATGGAGGTGAAGGCTTCGTGCCCGGGGGTGTCGAGGAACACGATTTCCTTGCCGTTGTACGTAACGTGCGAAGCGCCGATGTGCTGGGTGATGCCGCCGGCTTCGCGGGCCGTCACGTGAGTTTTGCGGATCGCGTCGAGCAGCGAGGTCTTGCCGTGATCGACGTGCCCCATGACGGTGACGATGGGCGAGCGCGGTTTGAGATGCGAACCGCGCGGCGCCGCCTTGCCGCCGGCGGGCGCTTTCGGTTCGGCTTCTTTTTTCTCTTCCGCGGCGGGCGCTTCGTCGCTCCAATCGACGTCGACGCCGCAGGCGTCGCCGAGGGTGAGCAGGATGTCGTCGTTCAAAGGCGCGGATGCGGGCGCCATCATTCCGGCGCCCATCAGCTTCTTCACGGCCTCGGCGGCGGAAAGTCCGAGCGCGTCGGCCAGATCTTTCACGCAGCCGCCGTGTTTGACTTTCACGGTTTTCTTTTCCGCCGCGGCCGGAGCGGGCGTTTTGCTCTCGCCCTTTCCCGCTTTCGGCGCGGGCGCCTTCTTTTCAGGCTCGGCTTTGGCGGGCGCGCTCTTTCCGGAGGAAGTTTTTTTCTTTTTGCTCTTTTCGACTTCCTCTTCGACAAGCTGGATCGCGTCGTCGTCGATCGTGCTCATGTGGGACTTGACGGGGACGTTCACCTTTTCCAGCAAAGTCAGCAGGTCTTTGTTGTTCATTTCCAGCAGCTTTGCGAGCTCATAAACTCTCATCTTACTCAACGGCATTTCCTCCTTCTGGAAGCAGTCCTTTTATTTTCTCTGCAAAGCCGCTCCGTACCGGAAGGGCGACTATCTGAGTCTGTCGCAGTCCCAGGAGTTGTCCGAGTTCCAAACGGCTTACCCCCGCCAAAACGTGCGCGGCGGCATTTTTGGCGTCAACGGTTCTTTTCAACGGATCGGAATGATCGTGCGTCAGCAGCACGAGCAGGTTTCGTCCAGCGGAAAGGCTTTCCAGCACGCGGTCCTGACCGACGATCAGCTCGCCGGCGCGGCGCGCCAGCCCCAAAGTTCCCTTAATTTCCTCAAAGAGTTCCGCCGCATCGGGAAGGGCGTCGCGCTCTTCGAGGTTCACCGCAGCGCGCAGTTTGGCCTGCACCTCCGCGGGGACGGAACATTTAAGCGATCTTTCCAGCAGCCGCCTCTTGAGGCAGAGGGCCACGCACTGGGGCTCGGGACAGACGTACGCGCCCCGTCCCGACGTTTTTCCCTGTTCGTCCAGCACGACCTGTCCGTCGGGCGTGCGCACCACGCGCAGCATCTCGCGGGGGGCGCGCTCGCGGCGGCAGGCCACGCAGCGGCGGGGATTGACGGATCGCCTCAAGCCCGCTCCCCCTCTTCGATCTCGGGTTTGCCGGCGGGCGTGTCGCCGGTGTTGGTGTTGATGTCCACTTTCCAGCCCGTCAGGCGGGCGGCGAGGCGCACGTTTTGTCCGGCTTTGCCGATGGCCAGCGAGAGCTGGTCGGCCGGCGCGTACACCTTGGCGGTGCGGTCCTGCCCTTCGACGGCCTCGACGCCGGTCACGCGGGCGGGCGAGAGCGCGTTTCTGATGAACTCGAGAGGATCTTCGTTCCAGACGATGATGTCGATCTTTTCGTCGCAGAGATCGGCGCTGATGCTTCTGATGCGGGCGCCGCTGTTGCCGACGCAGGCGCCCACGGAATCGACGGCGGGGTCGGTGGAGGCCACGGCGACTTTGGCGCGGGCGCCGGCTTCGCGCACGATGCCTTTGATCTCGACGGTGCCGTCGTGGATCTCGGGAATTTCCAGTTCGAGCAGTTTCCTCAGCAGGCCGGGGTGTGTGCGCGAAACGACGATACGCGGGCCGCGTCCGGTCTGGCGCACGTCGAGCAAAAAGAATTTCTTGCTCTCGCCGGGCGTGTAAACTTCGCCGGCGATGCGCTCTTCCCTTGGAAGTACGGCTTCGCTGCGTTCGCTCAGGCGGACAAGGATCTGGTCGTTTTCGGCCTTGAAGATGGTGGCCGTGATCAGGTCGCCGATTTTGTCGTTGAACTCATTATATACGATTTCGCGTTCGGCGTCCTTGAGGCGCTGAGTGATCACCTGACGAGCGGTCTGCGCGGCGATGCGTCCGAAACTCTTGGGGTGCTCGAGCACGGGCACCTTGACGCTGTCTCCCTCCCGAACGTCGGGATAGCCGAGGGCGCGCGCTTCGGCAAGGCTGATCTCGCTGTCGCTGTGTGTTTCGGCATCGACCGCCCGGCGCACGTCGAAGATGGACACGCTGCCGGTCGCGCGGTCGATGGCGACGACGGGATCGAATTTGCCGTCCCTGAATTTCCGGTAGGCCAGCGCCAGCGCCGCCTCGATGCTCGAGAAGATCACTTCTTCAGAGAGGCCCCGCTCCTCGCCCAGCTGTTTGAGCGCCCCCAAAAAATCAACACCCAGTTCCATTCTAACTTTTTCCTCCCCTTTTCTTGAAAGTCTTCTTCTGTCCCTTCTCTTCCACGTAAACCAAATGAGCCCGCTGGATCTCCGCCAGCGGGAGATCCAGCGGTTCGCCGCCGCAGTCCAAAAGGACCGAACCGTCCTTTACCCCCTCGATCACGGCCGTGACGCGCCGTCTTCCTTCGTAAACGCCTTTCAGGCGGACGTTCACGGGACGTCCTGCGAAACGCGCGTAGTCCTCCGCTTTGAACAGCGGGCGCTCCAGCCCGGGAGAACTGACCTCGAGCAGATAATGGTCCTCGAAGGCGTCCGCCGCCGTGTCGAGCAGGGCGCCGATCTCCTTGGCGCTTCGTTCGCAGTCGTCGAGACCGACGCCGCCGTCGCGGTCGATGTACACGCGCAGGATCTGCGAGCCGGCTTCTTTGACGGTTTCCGCGCCGACGAATTCATAGCCCAGCGATTCGACGAGCGTTTTCAGTTGCCCAGAAATTTTTTCCATATCCATGACGATGCCTCGCTTTACGATTGGCCGATTTATAAAAAACGAAGAGTGGGCGCAGCCCACTCTTCACTCCCAGCCTCCGAATTCTTCGCGTATTGTAACATGAAAGTTCTCAGATAGCAACCTGTTTCGTGCAAAAAATCCAATCCGCGCCAATACGGCCGACGCCGTCCGGGCGTCAGCGGCGCAGCGTCGCCGAGGCCCAGACGAAGACCGCCTGCGCGTCGCCGGCCGGGCCGACGCGTTCGCCCGATTTAAAGGTCACGCTCAGCCGTCCGTCGCCGAGAACCGTTTCCAATGAACGGACGATCGCGTCTTTCCACGGCGCCAGCCGCGGCGTCTGCGCCGTCAGCACGGCGCTCAGCCATTCGAGCCGCCAGCCTTCGCCCCTGACTCTCGCAAACGCGTCGCGCAGCAGCTCCATGCTGTCGGCGTTTTTGAACTTTTTGTCGCATGCGGGATACAGCGCGCCGATATCCGGCAACCCCGCGGCGCTGAGGAGCGCGTCGGCCGCGGCGTGAGCGAGCGCGTCGGCGTCGGAATGGCCGTCGAGCCCCAGCGCCGAGTCTACGGCGATGCCGCCGAGGATCAATTTCCGTCCCGGCACGAGCGGATGCACGTCGTAGCCAAGACCGGTACGGACTTCGCCCTCGCCGGCAATTTTTTGCGCCATCTCCCAGTCGCCGCCTTCCGTCACTTTGAAGTTCACGCTCTCCCCCGCTACGAAATCGAGCGTCTCGCCCCGCCGCAGCCACAGCTCGGCTTCGTCTTTGAAGTCGTGGCACGACGCGTTCTCGAGCAGCTCCCGCAGCGCCGCGCGCGGAAAAAGCTGCGGCGTCTGGGTGATGTAAACGTCGTCGCGGTCGAGCGGTTCGATGCGTCCGTTTTCGATCTTTTTCAGCGCGTTCGCCTCCGGCAGCAGCGGCGCCACGGCGTTTTTCCCCGTCGAGGCGGCGATCAGACGCCGGCACAGCTTTACGCTCGCAAACGGACGCGCGGCGTCGTGCAGCAGCACTTCGTCGTCTTCGCAGGCGCGCAGCGCCGACAGCGCGGAAAGCGCGCGCGACGCGCCGCCCGCCGCGGAGATCACGCCGGCGGGCGGCGTCAGCGCGCTTTCCGGCGGCAGGACGAGCACGATCCGGTCGATCAGCTTTTCCCGATGCAATGTCCACGCCGTTTCCACGCTCCATTTCCAGACGGGACGCCCGCCTAAAAGACGAAACTGTTTGGGCTCGCCGCCGAGGCGTGTCCCCGTTCCCGCCGCGAGAATGACGAAGGCGCGGCTCAACTTTTCACCTCGCGCTTGACGCGGCCGAAGACCATGCGCCCGGCCGAAGTTTGCAGCAGCGACGAAAGCGTGACCTCCACCGTCTTGCCGATAAAGGGGCCGCCGTCTTCGACGACGAGCATCGTGCCGTTGTCGAGATAGCCGATGCCCTGGCGCGCATCCTTGCCTTCCTTGATCACGTTCACCGTCACCTCGTCGCCGGGCAGCAGCGCGGGTTTCATCGCGTTGGCCAGATCATTGACGTTCAGCACGCGCACGTTCTGGATCTGCGCGACTTTGTTCAGGTTATAGTCGGTCGTGAGCACGTCGCAGCCGAATCTTTTGGCCATGGATACCACCGCCGAATCCACGAACTCGGTGTGGTAGTCGGCCAGCGACGCCTCGATCAGAGCGAGTTTCACCTGCTGGAGTTTCTGCAGCTCCTTGACGACGTCCAGTCCCATGCGGCCGCGGGCGCGGCGGTTCTGGTCCTTCGAGTCGGCCACGGTCTGCAGCTCGAGCAGCACGAACGACGGCAGGATCAAAGTTCCCTGAAGGAACCCCGTCTTCGCAATGTCGAGAATGCGCCCGTCGATGATCACGCTGGTGTCAAGGATCTTGCGCGGCACCGGATCGGTCGCCGGCTCAGGGTCTTCGCTCTCTTCCGCCGGAACTTTTCCGGCGCGGATCTTCCGCTTCTGACTGAGACGCTCTTTCACCGAAGCCATGGCGCCGCGGATGTCTTCCTGCCGAGTCACGAAGATCCAGGCCATGACGAAGCCGATCAGCACGTTCAACAGCACCGTCAGGTAAGGCCCGAAGGGCGTGTCGGAAAAGGGCAGAACGAGCAGGTTGGCCAGCACGAGCCCGACGATCATGCCCGTCAGGGCGGCGACGATCTCGGGCCAGGCCGTGCTGCGCAGCTGACGTTCGAAAAGCAGTCCGACGTCGTGAAGCAATTTCATGAAATACGGCCCCAGAAGGACGCCAATAAAGCCGAAAACGGCAATGGAAAGAACGATCGCCAGTCCGTGGAAAAGAAACGTGTCGGGAAGATACTCCCTGAGAATGGGCGCGCCCGCCTGATAACCGGCCAGCGCCCCCAGCAGTCCGAGCAGAGCGCCGCAACTGTATCTGACGATCTTTTTCAGTCCGTCGGTCATAATTGAAATCCACCTCCTTAATGAACGAAACGAGAGCGCCCGAAAAGCGCTCCCGAAACTTTGCCGGCTACTCCCTGATCTCCTGCCGGCTCTCCAGCGCCGCATGGAGCGTGACGCGATCGGCGAATTCGATGGAACCGCCGACGGGCAGGCCGTACGCCAGACGCGATTTTTTCACGGGAAGGTCCCGCAGCGCCTCCAGCAGCGCGTAGAAGGTCATGTCGCCCTCGATGCGCGGGTTGGTGGCGATGATCGCCTCGCGGATCGGATATTCTTCGAAGCGTTTACGCAGCGAGCGCACCGTCCCTTCGGGAAGCGATTCGCGGTCTTCCAGCGGCGAAAGCGACGTGCCGAGCACAAAATACAGGCCGTTGAAAAGCCCCGACTGCTCGATGCTGACGAGATCCTCGATGGTCTCGGTGACGCAGAGCAGCGAACGGTCGCGCAGCGGATCGCTGCAGATGGGACACGGCTGCGTCTCGGTCAGGTTGCCGCACTTCTCGCAGGTGGTCAGACGCCGGTTCAGCTCGCCGACGGAACGCGCCAGATCGGTGCCGAAGCCTTCGCCCTCCTGGAGCACGTAAAAGGCCATGCGCCGGGCGCTCTTTTCGCCCACGCCGGGAAATTTTTTCAGCAGCGAGATCAGATGTTCAATTGGTTCGGGCAGAGCCATTGCCGGTCACTAAAACGGCAGCTTCATGCCGCCGGTCAGCGAGCCCATGCGCTGTTCCATCATCTCGCGGGCCTTGTTGGCCGCGTCGGACACCGCCGCGAGGATCAAATCTTCGAGCATCTCCACGTCTTCGGGATCGACCACTTCTTTGGAAAGCTTCACGCCGACCAGCTCGCCCTGCCCGTTGACCGTGGCGCTGACCATGCCGCCGCCGGCGCTGCCCTCCACGCGGGCTTCCTTCAGCTCTTCCTGAGCCTTCATCATCTTCGCCTGCATCGCCTGGGCCTGCTTGAGCATCTGATTCATGTTGCCCATACCGCCTCTGCCGCCAAAATTCATTTTTCTTCAATCCTTTCGCAAAATACGATTCAATGATGATATTTCGAGCCTTCACGGATCATGGCCGCTCGATAGATCTGCTCGCTGAGGAGCAGCAGCGCCATCTCGTGCGTGAAGGTCATCTTCGACAAAGATATTATCACGTTTCCGCGTTTTTGCAGCGCCGCCGAGGTGCCGTAGGGGCCGCCGACCAGAAAAACCAGCCTGCCCCGTCCGCCGCCCAACGCCGCGTAAATTCCGGCCGAAAACTCTTCGCTGCCCAGCGCTCGCCCGCGCTCGTCCAGCAGAAAAAGGATGTCCTCCCGGCCGACGCGCTTGAGGAACTCCTGCCCCTCCAGCTCCTTGCGCTGCGCGACGGTCAGATTTTTCCCTTTGCCCGGTTCGGGCAGAAACGTCCACTCCACCGGCAGCAGCGGCTTCAAACGCGTCTGATAGTGTTCCAGTCCTTTGACGATAAACGGCTCGCGCGGACGGCCCATGGCCAAAACCTCAATTTTCATCGTCCTTCGCTCACTTTCCGCCGATGCCGTTCCGTTTCGAAAACGTGCTCGCGTGCGGCGCGGCGTGCCGCAAACGCCTGCGCCGCCTGCAAGCGTTCCCGCTCCGCCTGTTTCAGGCTGCGCCGCAGGCGACGGATCAGACAGTCAGCCGAACGCAGCTCCATCATGCCGTTGATATAGTCCCACAGCGCGCGGATCAGTTCTTCGACTTGAAGCGAAGCGTTCTCCGCCTGGGGCGAGGTGAGCAGCGACGTGTAACGCGGCAGCAGACCGTGCCGCGCGTTGGCGTCCGCGCGATGAAACTGCAGACACTCCACGCCGGAACGAATTTCTTTTCCCGATTCGACGGCGATCGGCACAAAACTGAGCCGGAACAGCTCGGCGCTTTGCGGTCCGCTGTAGATGTTCAGCATCGCCAGCGCGGAGGCGGTCTGCGCCGTCAATTCGTCCAGCCTTCGTTTCTGTTCGAGACTCCGTGCGCCGAGACGTTCCCGGCTGACGGTCAGGCGGCGGATGCGCTGGCGCAGCCTCTCCGGCAAAGAATGGACGTCCGTCCCGCTCATCGGGACGCCTCCCCACCGTCATTGCGGCTGTACTCCCGCAGCAGCGATAGCGGCACGCGGTTGATGCGGCTTTCCGGCATCAGGGAAAGGATCTGCCAAACGCGCTGCGGCGAAGCGTCGGCTCGCGGCGCCAAGTCGCTCATGAATTCATGCAGGGCGCGTTCGAACGCCCGTTCTTCATCGCTCAGAGGATATTCGTCCAAGCGCCGTCGTTTCAGTTCCGCTCTCAGCTCTTTGCACTGGCGGCGCAGCAGACGCGCGTATTCGACCGAACGGTCCATCCCCCGCGGAAGCTGGGGCGTGTAGCCGTTCAGCGACAGCGAGCCGTCGCCGCGCAAAATCAGAACGCCGTCAAACAGATCGCGCAGCGCCAGCAGCTCCGAAGGCAGTCCAGCCACTTTACGCTCGGACAGCAGCATCGCCGCGGTGATGCGTCCCTTATGCCCGTACAGCAGCTGCATGTGGGTGCTCAGCGCGTTTTTGAAGCCGTTCAGCGCTCCGGCGCGGCTGCGGTAATAGCCGCGCAGCGCCAGATCCTCCTGATAAAAACGCGCCCACGATTCGAGGTCGAGCACCATCAGGAATACGTCGCGCCCTTCGTCGGCGCGGCCGATCGCCGCTTCCCACCCCAGGCGCAGCGGCGTCATGCTCTGATAGAGCTGATCGCGGCTGTCGGAAACAAACAATCCTTCGTCTTCCAGTCCGTAGTGGTTCCAGACGCGGCGGATCTCCCGCGCTTCGTTTTTCGACGTGTCGAGCGAGATCAGGCACGGCCACTGGCGATCCGAAAGCGCGCCGTGCAGCAGAGCGGAAAAAAAATCCAGCGACCGATAAAGCGACACTCCGGCCACAAAGACCGAATGGCCGTGCTGCAGGGGGAAAAGCGTGTCCACCGGAGCGATCCCCGTCTTGAAGACCGAACGGCGCGTCAGCCGCGAAGCGACCAGCGGCGGCTCGGACGGCAGTTCCAGTTCGTTGCTGCCCAGCCAGACCTGCAGCGAATCGCGGCAGAGAGAATGTTCTCCGTCGCAGATGCGCACATGGCAGTGGTCGTTTTGGACTTCCACCACCCTTCCCACAAAAGCGTCGCCGGAAGCGTCCTGAATCGTCACCAGATCGTTCAGCGTCGCGCCGGCGAGATGCTCCACCCAGAGCGACGAGGCGGAAAGCGAACTGACGTTGTTCGAACCGCGGCGAAGCAGTTTCATGACCGTTCCTCCTTCTGTGCGCGCACCCAGTCGATAAAGCCGCGGCGGCGCACGTCGGGCCATTCGCGAAAGCTCAGCTGCAGCTCGGCGCGAATTTTCAGCACCGCTTCCAGCAGGGCCGGAGTGGCCCGAGAAGCCAACCCGACGAGAGTTTTCCCGTCGTCGTCGCTCCACTGCACCACGTTCTCGGGCGCCGCGGCGAAACTGAGCGGGGAATACTCCACAAAGAGCGAACCGAAAAGCCCCATCAGCGCTTTCAGCACGGGGCGCAGCGCCTCGTCGCATTCCTCGGCGAGGCGGCACAGTTCACGCCAACAGCGCCCGGCCGGCGACAGTTCGCCCCAGGAATCCTTCGACGGAAGCAAATATTCCGACGATTCCTCGAGGATGATGCCCGTGCGCATGAAACGGGGCAAACGCCCCATGTAAGGATGCTCCGCAAGCGGCGAAAAGCCCTCTTCGTAGCGCCAGCCGACGAGCAGCGACGTGGAACGCCCCTCTTCATCGGGCAGCGACTTGAGATCCAGCAGTTCGCCCAGCTGACGCCGGGCCGTATAAGGATAGCCGTCGGGAAGCGGCAGTTCGCCCGAACTTTCGCCGTACTCGCGAACTGATTCCAGCCAGTAATGCAGATCGTCAATCAGGATCAGGCGCCGCCCGCCCTCGTCTGGCAGCGCCGACAGATACGTCAGCGCCCGGGGGGCCAGGTTCTTCAGCGCCGGCACGTTCCACGGCGGCGTCCAGAGGATCATGCACCTTTCCGCGCTGCCAGCCATCTGTACGGCTCGGCAGTAACGATACAGCTCGTGATAACCGCCTTGGCAGAAAATATACAAAAAATCCGCCCGCTGCGCCGCGGCGATCTGACTGAAAAGAAGGGGCAGCCCGCCCGGCGGCGAACCCAGCAGCACCACGCCCTCGCCGTCGTGCAGGTTCATGAACTCTCCCAGCGTTTTCAGCCCCCAGAAACTGCCGCCCTTTGTCTCCTGCGGAACCGTGGAAAAGTTGAGATTGCCCATCGACACGTCGCCAATCTTTATGATCTGCCGTCCCAGCGGATCGATCACGGTGCCCGGCGCGACGCGGGCAAGACGGTCTTCCAGCGTCTCGCCGCTTAGACGCAGTAACTCGCCCGGACGGATCTTTTCCGGAAGATCCAGCGGCAGGATGCGCGCGATCCGTCCGTTATGGCTCTGCACCTGGCCATACCACGCGCCGTTTTCCGTGCAGGCAAATTCACCCAGCACGACCGGAAATTCCGTTTCGATGCAAACGCTTTCGGCACAGACCGATCGAACCGGCGCAGAACGTCCGTCTATTTCAACTCGCCTCCTTCCGCCGCAGGCAGGGGGATCCAATACGGATCGACCGACTCCTGAAAATATTTTTTCTCCCGCGAGGAAAAGCCCTCAAAAAGCGTCTCCTCGTATAAAACGGCCTCAGCCCCGGAGGCGAGTCCGACTTCTTTCAGTTTCCGCGGCTCGGGCCGCGCGGGGGCGATTTTTTCCATGCAGCCCAACACCGACCAGAGGCGCAGGAACGATGCCGAACCGATCAAAAGCGCGTGATTTTTCATGCTTCCTCCTAACGGCCGATGAACAGCACGCTTTGCAGCGCCGCTCGGTCCAGCCCGCTCTGCAGTCCGGAAACGATGGTCGTCAGGTTGCGCCACTCGCAGAACAGGCGCGCCCGATAGGAGATGATCACCTGTACGCCCAACGGGTCTTCGCGACGCAGCGTCATCTGCCAGAGCAGATATTGTCGTTCCAGCTCGAACAACGAACGTTCGTCGGGCTCCGCTCCACGAGAGCGCCAAAACGAGCCGCGCAGCAGCGCCTTGTAACTTTTGGCGAAAAGCAGCCGTTCCAGCGGCAGCGAGCCGCCTTCGAGAAAATGCACCGCTTCGTCCTGCATGCCGGATCCATAATGGAACCCCAGCCAGACGCGCAGATTCCACAGGTCGATCAGATAGCCGAGACACCGCAACACAGCCGCTCCGTTCGAATCCCGGCACCGTTTCAGCACGCTGGCTGCCCAGTCGAAAGATCCTTTCATGTAGAGCCATTCGGCCTCCCACAGCCGACCGGAAGCGTCGAGTTCCTTCACGGCGTCGCTGAGCACGTTGGACAGCACGGTCGGGTCATAACGGCACAGTTCATCGATCTGTTCCCGGTCGCCGCCGGCTCTGGCCATTTGACGCCAGAACTCAGCGCTCAGTTCGCCGCAGCCCGGCATACTCGGTTCGTAATCGTTTCGCCCCGATCGAAGCGCGCGCAAAAAAAGCTGGCCGTTTTCCAGATCCGACTGGATCGAAAGCGCCGACGTGAGCAGGCGCACCGAGCCTTTGCCCCAGCGTTTCAGTTCGCTGAAACGCTGCCGGGCGGAAGCGGAGATCAGGTTCTCCAGCTTCAGCGCCAAAGGCATCTCCGTCAGCATGAACTCGCGACGGTACAACGGACCGTAAACGGTGTCGAGCAGAGAACGTTCCACGCCTTTCAGATCTGCGCAGGCAAGTTCTGCCACCGCCTGCACGGGGAGGAAGTCCCGCGTGCGGGCGCGCAGGCGGCCGTTGACGTATTCGTAATTAGCTTCTTCCCCGGCTGCGGATGACACGTTCGCAGCAGTACTGCTCCCAGCGGGTCTGAAAAGTGCAGTCAAAGAGGGCGCCCCCCTCCTCCGTGAGGATAAAGCCGCCCCAGCGGCCGGGATCTTTTTCTTCCACGCACAGTCCGGCGGCGCGGAGCAGGCCGGCTTCGCGTTCCGCCGCCTGAAACGTTCCCGCGCTGGAAAAACCGGCGCGGCGGCATTGTTCCACCATTCTCGTCAAGAACGTCCCGTAGCTCTCGCTGCTTCGGAAAAGTTCGACCTTTCGCCGCAGCTCCTGTTCGAGCCGCCGCAGATGCTGCGCCTCGACCTCCTTCTGCGCGGCGCTCTCCACCGCGCGCATCAGACGGCGACGACGCGTGCTCAGGCGTTCCAGCGCCTCTTCGCAGAGAGCGGCGCGTTTTTTCACAGCGGCGGCGGCCTCGTCGCGACAGGCGGCGATCATCTCGCCGATACGGCTGTCCGCGGACGCCCGCATCGCCTCGTGCTGCGCCGCAAGTTCCGCCTCCATGGCGCGCAGAAACGCCGGAGGCAGAAGTTCCTCGCCCGTCAACGGGAAACTCCTAGGCAAATTGCAAAATCAGCATGATGGCCACGACGAAACCAAGAATGACCATCGTCTCCGGAATCGCCTCGAGAATGATCATCGTGCCCGCCGTTTCCGGCTTTTCCGCCACGCTGCCGGCCGCCACGCTGCCGATCCTGGCCTGAGCGAAAGCAGTCGCGAGCGCGGGAATCCCCA
The DNA here is from genome assembly GCF_000177335.1 of Pyramidobacter piscolens W5455. NCBI lineage: Bacteria > Thermotogati > Synergistota > Synergistia > Synergistales > Dethiosulfovibrionaceae > Pyramidobacter > Pyramidobacter piscolens. The sequence continues at coordinate 65,010 of NZ_ADFP01000121.1, read as the reverse complement.
CGGCCAGCGCCGCAGCCAATGCTACGAGTCCTTTTTCCACGGTAAATTCCTCCTGTACGCAAAGGGATGATAATCTTTTCCTTGAGCAACGTAAAAATTGCCCATGAACTCCACATAATGAAGACGTGCCGCGTGCAGCCCCGACTCGGCGAACGCCAGCACGAAATTGAGCAGATGGATCGCCAGCGCGACGAAAAGTCCCAGCGCCGAAACGCCGAGCACGTCCACGAATTTCGAAGCGGCTACCGCAAGGATTGCCGACGACAGGCCGATGGCGCCGATGCGCACATAACTGAGAATGTGCCCGAAAGAACTCATCGATTCGATCAGGCCGCCGATACCGCCCCCGGCCGTCAGCAGCGCCAGCCCCGCGACGAGCGCCGCCATGCCGCCGGGGAGAGCCTGCGGCGGCAAAAGCCGGCGCACTGACATGAGCGCCGCCACCATGGACAGGATCACCAGCATGGCGCCAAATTTTTCCATGGCGTGTTTTTTATGGCGGGCCTTCAGACCGTGAAGCAATCCAACCGCCAGGCCGAGCAGCACGTGCCCCAGCCCGAGGGCCACCGAAAACGTCAGCACCGGCATGACGGCCCGAGAACGTTCCACCCAGAGAGGTTCCATATAAAGCACTCTATGAGCAAAATCGCCGAAAAACTCGCCGAAAGCCGCGCCCCAGAAAAGACTCCACACGCATATGTTCATCAGGACGAAGGCGATGTCGCGCACTAATTTGCTTTTGGCGCGGCGGCGCACGAAGCACATCAGGATCAGCATGACCAGTCCGTAGCCGGCGTCGCCGATGATGCAGCCCGCGAAAAACGGGAAAAACAGGCCGATCAGGCTGGTGGGGTCCGCCGTGCCGTAGGCCGGCGGCTGCACGAGCTTGAGGAACACTTCGAAGGGCGCGAAGAACCGGCCGTGACGCAGGGCGGTCGGAACCTGCCCATATTCGTCAGGTTCCGGTTCGCGGCTGTAAAGCGCCGCGCGGCCGGCGAATTTTTCTTCCAGCCTGGCACGAAAATCTTCCAGCCCGTCCTGCGGCATCCAGCCTTCGACCAGCAGCGCGCCGCCGACTCGGTCGCAGCAGCTGAAGACATGATACTGGTCGACCTTGCGGTCGATCAGCAAAAAAAACGCCTTCTGTCGAGGCCCCCATTGTTTTCTCATGGCGGCAAGGGCAGACTGCTCCGCCTTGAGAAGGGACTGGATCTCCGACAGACGGCGTTTCATCAGTTCTATACTTTCAGCGTAATTTTTACCGGCGTACTGAGGCGGCGGCGTCCATAACGCCGCGCTGATGCCGTGCAGGATTTCCGCCACGGCGGGAACCTGCGCCGCCGGTACCGAGAGCTCAACCAGCAGCTGATCCTCTTTGGCGGTGTCGTGCACGTGAAACAGGGTTCTCTCGCCGTCGGCGCAATGACGTTCGATCTGCCTCTGCGCCAGCGGCCAAAGGTCTTTCGCCACCCACCAGAGCAGGCACCGCCGTCCCGCCGAGTCCTTGAAAGCAAACGTTCCCAGCTGCGCGAGAATGCGCTCGAGCAGGCTTTGTTCATCGGCGAGACGCTCATGACCTTTCATGACGCGGGCAAGATCGGCCTGAAATTTCTCCACGCTTTTTTCCAGCTCGGGAACGGTCAGAGCAAAGGATTCGGACAGGATCCGCTCCACTTCCGCGTCGGCCGCGGCCGGCCGGTCTTCCGCCACAGCGAGGACGGAGCCCTCTTCCAGCGTTTCCACCACGGCGCGCAGCTTCTCGCGCAACACCACAAGGCGCTCCGCCAGATCGCCGCAGCGCGGTTCTTCGGAAGGCAGGATCAGATGGACGCGCCCATCGGCCTGCAGGAAGTCGATAAAATCCATCCCCAGAGATTCCGGGACCGCCATCGACAGCCGGCACATTTTTTCGATCATCAGCGCGCCTCCTCTCCGCTCATCGCCGCCCAGACGCGATCCAGTTCCGCATCCATCGGCGCGCAGGCGGCTTCGGCACAGCGGCGTTCCGATTCCCCGCGCGCCTGTTCGAGAAGACGCTGCGTCTCGCGCTCGTAAGCAGCGATTCTGCTTTTCTGCATCTCGTCGCAATGTTTCAGCGTATTCTCCACCATGAGACGCGCCCGTTGCTCCGCTTCCCGTACGCGAGCCTCGAGCTCCCGCTCCAAAGCGAGCGTACGTGCCTGCTGCGCCGCCGCCAGTTGATGCAACTGATCTTTCCAGCGCGACTCGTTTTCTTTCGGCGTCATGAGGCGTTCCCGGAATTCATCAGATACTCGCACAGATCGCTCCGGTCGATGATCCCCATCAGCAGTCGGCCTTCGACGACGGGCAGGCGCTTCACTTTGAGACGCAGCATCAAATCGGCCACGTTCATGATATTCGTCTCCGGCTGCACCGACTGGCAGCACGCCTGCATGTAATCGCGCACGACGCCGGCGCGGACCTGCGAAAATTTTTTTACCAGCAGTTCATGTTCGCCGTAGAGAAAAGAGTCCTGCGCAAGGATCTCCAGATACGACGGCAGCACGGAGCGGAGGATGTCCGATTCCGAAAGGAAGCCCACCAGACGCCACTGATCGTCCACGACCGGAACGCCGCTCAGGCTGTGGCTGCGCAACACGTGCATGGCGTCTTCGACGGTGTCTTCGGCCATGACGGCGGTCAGGTCGCGCTTCATCAGCTGCTCGGCGGTCACCATTTCGTTACGCATGATCGTTCTCTCTCCACGGGAATACGTTGAACCGCTCGCGGAACACCGCCAGCACAAAGGACAGCAGCTGGAAATCGCGCTTCAGCCGCCACGGCTCCTGGAACAGGCGATAGAGCCATTCGCAGCCGATTTTCTGCCAGAAACGGGGCGCCCGCTTCAACACCCCGGCGTAAACGTCGAAACTGCCGCCGACGCCGACGCAGAGGATCCCGTCCAGATTCGCGCGCTGCGAGTCGAGCCACTTCTCCTGCGCCGGCATTCCCAGCGCCGCAAAGAGGATTTTGGCGCCGCTGCCGCGCACGTTGCCGGCAACTTCGCCGGAAAAAGCGCGGTCGAAATAGCCGTCGTAACAACCGGAAACGACCAAGCCGGGGTATTCCGCCTGCAGGCGTTCCGCGGCGCGGCGGGCGATGCCCGGGCGGCCGCCCAGCAGGTACACGGGCAACGATTCCGACGCCGCCAGACGACAGAGCCGGTCCATGTAATCGATGCCGGCGATGCGTTCCACCACGGGCACTTTCAGCTTTCTCAACGCCCAGACCAGCCCGGCACCGTCGGGCAGGTTCAGATCGGCCGCGTTGGCGATGCGGCGGAACTCCGCGTCGGAGCGCGTTTCGTTCAGCCCCAGCGCGTTCATCGTCACCACCATGCGAAAACCCGGCTCGGAGCTCTTGAGCCAGGCCAGACTCTTCGACAGCGCGTAGTTCATGGAGATCCCGTCGATCCGTACGCCCCACAGCGCATGATCGTCGGCGCGCGTGCGCCGGCCGCCGTGCACGCCCCACAGCACCAGCAGCAATACGCCCGCCATCGCCGGCACCGCCATTTTCAGCGCGGCGGAATCGGGGATCAGCTGCATCAGAGCTACCGATCCCCCCACCAACAGGCAGATCTCCGTCACCAGACGGACCGCCGCCGGATGGTCCACGCCGCGCTCGATCACGCGGCTGTAAAGGTCGGGCGCCGCGCGAGTCTGTCCGTGTGTGAACGCATGACTGACCAGCCCCAGCGACAGCTCCACCAGCGGCACGGCGTAAAAGCCCAGCGGGATCACCATCAGCGCCGTGAGCGTGATCCCCTTGCTGACGCCAATGATGGAAATCCCCGCCACCAGCGTGCCCCACAAGGACGCAAGCGGCGTTCCCAGCTGGCGGAACTGATGGCCGAGCCGGCTCCAGTACGCGCCCACCAACACCAGCGACACGACCGAGACCAGGAACGCCTCGCTCAGATTTTGGCGCGAAAAATACGTCACCGCGACCATCAGCGACAGGCTGACGCCCAACAGATGCCCCGCCAGCCCCGGCACCTGGTCGAGCCGCCGGAACAGCACGGGGAACAGCGTCATCCACGCCGTAGTCAGCAGAATGGACTGCCACGAAGACAGATACAGAAACGCGGAACCGCTGGAAGAGACGAACGAAATCGGCTGCCCTGTCAGGGCAAAAATCAGTCCCGGCAAAACGATAAAGGCAAAGAAACCTTTTCCCGGCCGGGCCCGCTCCGCCAGCCCCACCACCATGGACAGCAACGAACAGGCCACCAGCGCTTCGATGCGGTCGCTACCGCTCCACAAAGCCAGCAGCATCATCACCGTCATCAGCGAAAGGTCTCTCATGTAGAAATATTGATCTCGGCTCAGTTTTTTCCTGAAAAAACGCTGAAGCGCCACACATCCGGCCGCCACCAGAAGCAGCGGCACGATCGCGTCAGCGGTGAACGGCAACGTCACAGCCGATTCCTCCCTTTTATACTTTCACCTGAAAGATTTCAGTCTGCAATCTTGAGAACGGACGGGAAACGCTCGCCTCGGCTCGTCTTAAACATTGTATCAGAGTTATTGATAAAAAAAAATCCCTTTTTGCGTCATCGGCCGGGAAGACGAAGGAAAACGACCGCGAGCAGGCCGTCGCGTCAGAAGCGTCCGTTCTTTATCAAAGCGAACGCGATGCGGCGGCGAGAGCCCTTTCCAAAAATTTACGGCCAGCGGAAAACTTGGCGGCAAAAAAGGACGGTCCGGCGGAGCTGCGCCGAACCGTCCTTTTTTCCGGACCGTATCGATTTTTTGTGTGGCGGACGAGCGTTTACTTTTTGCCGAGCGGTTCGATGTGCTTGACGCCGCCCATGTAGGGGACCAAAGCTTCGGGCAGATCGACGGAGCCGTCGGCGTTCTGGCAGTTTTCGAGCACGGCGATCAGCGTGCGACCGATCGCCAGACCGGAACCGTTCAGCGTGTGAACGTAGCGGGGCTTGCCGCCGTCGGCGGGACGATAGCGCGTGTTCATGCGGCGCGCCTGAAAATCGACGCAGTTGCTGCACGAGCTGATCTCGCGGTAGCAGTTCTGGCTGGGCAGCCAAACTTCCACGTCGTAGGTCTTGGCGGAGCCGAACCCCATGTCGCCGGTGCAGAGCACGATGACGCGATACGGCAGCCCGAGCCCCTGCAGCACTTCCTCGGCGTTGCCGGTCAGCTTTTCGAGTTCGTCCCAGCTGCTCTCGGGCGTGCAGATCTTCACCATCTCGACCTTGTCGAACTGGTGCAGGCGCATGATGCCGCGCACGTCGCGCCCGTAGCTGCCGGATTCGCGGCGGAAGCACGGCGTGTAGGCCGTGTAATATTTGGGCAGCTCGCTCTCGCTGAGCATCTCGCCGTTGTGCATGTTGGTCAGCGGCACTTCGGCGGTGGGAATCATCCACAGATCGTCCTTCTCGACCTTGTAGAGATCCTCGGCGAACTTGGGCAGCTGGCCGGTGCCGAGCATCGACTCGGAGTTGACCATCACGGGGACGTTGAACTCGGTATAGCCGTGCTTCTGGGTATGCATGTCAAGCATGTAGTTCATGATCGCGCGCTCGAGTCGGGCGCCCAATCCCTTGAAGACGGTAAAGCGGCTTTGAGCCATGCGGGGGCCGCGCTCGAAATCGAGCAGTCCGCAGGCTTCGGCCACGTCCCAATGAGCCTTGGGCTCGAAATCGAAACGGCGCGGCGCGCCCCAACGGCGCACTTCCACGTTTTCGGTCTCGTCCTTGCCGACGGGCACGGTGGCGTCGGGACGGTTGGGGATCTGCAGCATGAGCTCGCGAAGTTCCTCGTCGATCTCGGCCACGCGGGCGTCGTCGGCCTTGATCTGCTCGCCGAGCCTTCTCATCTCGTCCATGACGGCGGCAGCGTCGCCTCCGGCTGCCTTGATCCTGCCGACTTCTTTGGAACCGGCGTTGCGCCGGGCCTTGACCTCTTCGACGGAAGCCAGCAGTTTCTTGCGTTCGTCGTCGAGCGCCAGCACTTTGTCGACGTCGAAGTCGTTGTTTCTCGCTTTCAGATAGGCCTTGACGGCCTCCGTGTCCTCGCGAATCATATGTATATCGAGCATGGCAGGAGTCTCCTTCCTCAGTTATCAAAATCTATTCTTTGTTCTCGCGGATCTGCCTCAGCAGCGACACCATTTCCAGCGCGGCCAGCGCCGCTTCGGCTCCCTTGTTGCCGGCCTTGCTGCCGGCGCGGAGCAGGGCCTGCTCCAGATTCTCGGTGGTCAGCACGCCAAAGGCGACGGGCACGCGATGATCCAAGCCGACGGCGGCCAGCCCCTTCGACATTTCGGCGGAGACGTACTCGAAATGAGGCGTGTCGCCGCGGATCACCGCTCCGAGCGCAACCACCGCGTCGTAACGGCCGGAAAGGGCCAGTTCCTTCACGGTCAGCGGCAGTTCCCAGGCCCCGGGCACCCAGTAAACGTCGAATTCGTTCATTTTCACGCCGTGACGCACGAGCGCGTCTTTGGCCCCCTCCACCAGCTTGCCGCAGATCAGTTCGTTGAAACGCGACACGACGATTGCGTAACGCTCGCCCTGGGCGACTAAATTCCCCTGAACTACTTTCATGGACACTCCTCCTGCAAAATTCTTTTATAAAAAATCAACATTCTCTGCGCTGATTTTACATCATTCCGGGCATAATCCAAGCCGGAAAGCGAAAAATCGCCGCCGCGAAATTACCAGCCCATCCGCGCCAGCCGCTCCGCCGTCAATTCAGGCGGCGTTTTCGAGGCGTCGCGCGGCGCTTCCAGCCCCATCAGCTTTTCCACGTAGCGGGCGATCAGGTCGGTCTCGACGTTCACCTTTTTGCCGGCCGCCAGAGTTCCGAGGGTCGTGCGCGCCAACGTCTCCGGGATCACGGCCACGGAGCAGGCGTTGCCTTCCACCGCCGCGACGGTCAGGCTGACGCCGTCGACGCAGAGCGAGCCCTTGCGCACGACGTAGCGCGCCAGATCCTGCGGCAGGTTCAGCCACAGATCGGCCGCGTGGCGGCCGCGGCGCAGCGACATGACCAGAGCGGTACCGTCCACGTGCCCGGCCACGAAATGCCCGTCCAGCCGGCCGTCGGCCGGCAGCGCCCGTTCGAGGTTGACGCGCTCGCCCGTGGTAACGAAGGAAAATCGCGATGCGTTCATGGTTTCGCCGGTCAGTTCCACGGCGAACGAAGCGCCGTCGCGCTCGGTCACGGTCGTGCAGACGCCGCTGACGGCCACCGATTCGCCGCGTTTCAGTTCGCCGGCGAACGGAGCGCCGACGCGGAAAACGGTCACATCCCCGCGGCGGGAGACGGCGACGATCGTCCCTACTGCTTCAACCAGTCCAGTGAACATGGATTTCCTCCTTCGAGCCACAGGTCGCGCCCCGCGGTGCGGACGTCGCGCAGCGTCATGGGGATGGCGTCGTCCATGCGCCGCAAACGAATCGAGCCGGTGATTTTCCGTCCCTCGCCCGTGAACACGGGGGCCACGAAAAGCTGATATTCGTCGGCCAGCCCGGCCGCGATGAAGGCCGAGCAGATTGTCGGCCCCGCTTCCACCAGTACGCGGGCAAGCCCCAGCTCCGCCAGTTTTTCCAGCGCGGCTTTCAGGTCGGGACGGCCCGCGGACGACGAAACGGCATAAACGCGTCCGCTCCGTTCGGGCGGAACAGCCGTTCCTTCGGGGACGAAAACGATCGCGTCGCGGCGCAGGGCTTTGTAGTTCCCCTTCAAGACGGCGGCGTCGGAACAGAGGATCACGGGGCGCGGCGACGGGCCCTCCACGGCGCGGACGGTCAGCGCCGGATCGTCGTGCCGCAAGGTTCCCGAACCGATCAGGATCGCGTCGTTCTCGCCGCGCAGGCGATGGCTCTCGGCGCGCGCCGCTTCGCCGGTGATCCACCGGCTGGTTCCGTCGGCCAAGGCCATGGAGCCGTCCAGCGACAGGGCGGCCTTGAGCGTCACCCAGGGACGGCGGCGCGTCTGCAGGGAGAAAAAACCGCGGTTCAGCCACGACGCTTCTTTTTCAAGCACGCCGCAGACGGTTTCGACGCCGGCGTCGCTCAAAATTTTCAGGCCGCGGCCGCTGACTTTCGGGTTGGGATCGCCGACGGCGCAGACGCAACGCGTGACGCCGGACTTCACCAGGGCCGGAGCGCAGGGCGGCTGACGCCCCTGATGGCTGCATGGCTCCAACGTCACATAGACCGTGGCGCCGCGCGCCTTGTCTCCCGCGTCGCGTAGGGCCGCCGCCTCGGCGTGGAGTCCGCCGAGATGGTCGTGCCAGCCGCGGCCGACCACTTCGCCGTCTTTGACGATCACGCAGCCGACCATAGGGTTGGGCGTCGTTTTGCCTAGGCCGCGCAGCGCCAGATCAAGAGCCTGACGCATGTGATGCTCATCGGTCCATTGCTGTCTCATGCGCGATGGATGCCTCGCTTTCGTTTGGGATCGTACGTTTTGCGCACCGCGCGTCCGTCGCCCGGCGCTTCTTCGGCAGGCGCCCCGGCGGCTTCCGCCGGGTGAACGCCGCCGGAGGCGTCGCGCCGCTCGGGAGGCATTTCACGATAAGGCACGTCTATCGTTTCGTCCCAACGATACCGGGCCGTCTCCGGCGCGACGGCCTGAGGCGGACGCTCCGCGCGGACAAGTTCCACCGTTTTTTTCGTCTCCGGCGCTTCCGGCTCGGGAGTTTCGGTCAAAAAACCGAGGATCTTCGCGGCCTGAACGGGGCCGATGCCGGGCGCTTTTTGCAGTTCTTCCGCGGAGAGCGCGGCGATGCGCTGCACGCTGCCGAAGGTCGACAGCAACAGCGCCGCTTTATGCTTGCCGATGCCGGGGACGTCTTCCAGCGCCGAGCGGCTGAGGCGCGAAACGCGCTTGCGGCGGTGCGTGGTGATGGCGAAGCGGTGCGACTCGTCGCGCACGCGCTGCAGAAGACGCAGCGCCGGATCGTTCCAGTCGAGCCGCAACGGCGGTTTGTCCGGCTCGGTGAAGATCAGTTCGTCGCGTTTTGCCAGCGCGATCGTGCGGATCGCCACGGGCACTTCGGCCAGCGCCTGGCGGGCGAACGCCAGCTGCTCGGGGCCGCCGTCGATGAGAATCAGCTGCGGCAGCGGCAGCTGGCTTTCGATCATTCCGCGGTAACGGCGCAGCACCGTCTCGCGCATGGAACGGAAGTCGTCGATCCCCTCCACCGTTTTGATGGCGTAGCGGCGGTACAGCGACTGGTTGGGATAGCCCTGTTCGAAAACCACGGCCACGCCGTACGTCTCGCGCCCCGCCGAATGGGAGATGTCGAAGCCGTCGATGCGCCATGGCACCACGGGCAGTCCGCAAAGGTCGCGCAGGCGCGTCATCGCGAACCACGTATCCTCGTCGAGGTCGTCGGCGAGCGTCACCGACAGCTTCTGACGCGAGAACTTCCACAGGTCGCGGATCGTGTCGCGCGCTTTGGCCGCTTCTTCGAAGCGCATCTCCTTCGCCAAACGTTCCATGCGCGGCCGCAGCCGCGCCACCAGATCGGCGGTCTGACCGCTCAGCAGCATGAGGATGTCGTCGACGGTCTCGCCGTATTCCTTCTCGGTGCACTTGCCCGCGCACGGGCCGAGGCACTTGCCGATATCGTACATTATACACGGGCGCGCCAGCTTTTCCTTTTCCAGATTCATCGAGCAGTTTCGCGCCGGAAAGAAATTCTTGATCATATTCAGCATGCTGCGCATCGCGCCGGCGCTGGTGTAGGGGCCGAAGACGCGCCCCGTTTTCGGGCGCGTGTGCGTGACCAGCACGCGCGGGAATTTTTCGGCCGTGACGACGATGAACGGATAGCGCGAGCCCATTTTCAGTTCCACGTTGAAAAACGGTTGGATCGCCTTGATCAGGCGGCTCTCGACGATAAACGCCTCCGACTCCGTTTCCGTGCGGATGAAGCTGATGTCCTGCACCGTCTGCACCAGCTTGCGCAGGCGTGGGATGGCGAAATCCCGATGGTTGAAATAGGACGAAACGCGGCGCTTCAGCTTTTTCGCCTTGCCGACGTAGATCACCTTGCCCGTTTCGTCGTGCATCAGATAGACGCCGGGCTTGAGCGGCAAAGTCCTGAGAATGGCGCGGATCCGTCCCATGCGTTCCTTTTCATCCATTCGCCGCGCCTCCCTTCGTCGCGATTTTTCGATTCGAAACCCTAAATTCCATGGACGTTTTTCGGAGTTCCTTTTCTCGCTTTCTCGGCTATAATAGAGCGACTGGACAGGTACAATTTTACACCAGAACGGAGGAACTGTTTATGGCACTCGCGCTTTATAACGATTTGACGCGTAAAAAGGAGCCGTTCGTCCCGCTGCACGAAGGAAAGGTCGCTTTTTACAGCTGCGGCCCCACCGTATACGACTATTTCCACATCGGCAACGCCCGTCCCTTCATCGTCTTCGACGTGCTGCGCCGCTATCTCGAGTTCCGCGGCTACGAAGTCACCTTCGTGCAGAACTTCACCGACATCGACGACAAGATGATCGCCCGCGCCAACCGCGACGGCGTCACCGTGCAGCAACTGGCCGAGAAAACCATCGCCGATTATTACGAAGACGCCGACGCGCTGGGCATCAAGCGCGCCTCTTTCTATCCCCGCGCCACCGAGTACATCCCCAAGATCATCGCGATGATCCAGCGCATCATCGACAACGGCCACGCCTACGTGGCCGACGGCACCGTGTTTTTCGACGTGAAAAGCTTCCCCGCGTACGGCAAACTGAGCCATCAGAACCTCGACGACCTGCAGTCGGGCGCGCGCATCGAAGTGGACGATGTCAAGCGCAGCCCGCTCGATTTTGTGCTCTGGAAGCCGCAGAAGCCCGGCGAACCCGCCTGGGAAAGCCCCTGGGGCCTCGGCCGCCCGGGCTGGCACATCGAGTGCAGCGCCATGTCCACCGATCTGCTCGGCGACACCGTCGACATTCACACCGGCGGCATCGACCTGGTCTTCCCCCACCACGAGAACGAGATCGCCCAGACCGAGGCCGCCACGGGCAAACCGTTCGTCAAATACTGGCTGCACAACGAGTACATCCTCATCAACGCCGAAAAAATGTCCAAGTCGCTGGGCAATTTCCTCACCGCCCGCGCCGCGCGCCAGAAGTTCCCGCCGCTGGCCATCCGCATGTTCATGCTCGGCGCCCATTACCGCTCGCCCATCAACTTCACCCCCGAAGGGCTCGAACAGGCCGCCGCGGCCGTAGAGCGCCTGCGCAACTGCTGGAGCGACCTGCAGTTCGCCAAGGGCGGCCGCCTCGGCGAAACGTCCGCCGCCGGCGCCGCCCTCATGGCCGCGCTGGACACATTCCGCGCCGATTTCACCGCCGCCATGGACGACGACTTCAACACCGCCGCCGCCATCGGCGTGATCTTCGAAGCCGTCACCGAGGTCAACAAATACCTGAAGGGCAACGAAAAACTCGACCCCGCCGCCGTGGCGGCCGCCGAAAAGTTTTTCGGCGACATCGACAGCGTCATGGGCATCATCGGCATCGAACAGGAAAAGAAAGAAGAAAGCGGCGACGAAGCCGCCCGGATCGAGCCCCTGATCGCCGAGCGCAACGCCGCCAGAAAGGCAAGGGATTTCAAACGTTCCGACGCCATCCGCGACGAGCTGGCCGCCCAGGGCATCATCCTCGAAGACACGCCGCAGGGCACCAAGTGGAAGAAAAAAATTTAGCGCGCCCGATAACGAAAAGTCCCGATGGTCACTTGATCATCGGGACTTTTTTCATTTCAAAATGTTCTACGTGGAACACTCACAGTCGGTAAATATTTCACGGCGGATTTCACTTCAACGTGGCTGCCGGTGCGGCTGCCTTCTTTAAAACAGATCCTACGCAAAAAGCTCTTCTTTGTGGGCGAGGACTTCCACGCCGCCCTGACAGGCGGGGCAAAAACAGTATTTGCCGCCGGCCGCCTTGACCTTCTTGCCCTGTTCCGTCATCCGGGCGACCGTTTCCGCGCCCAAGAAATCGACGGCGGCCTGACTTTTCAGGAAGTCCATCGTCGCGTCGAGACTCTGCACGTCTTCTTTCAGTTCCCGCACGAGCTTTTCCGCCGCTTCCTTCTGCTTGGGCGTGCCGACCGCGTCGAGCCACGCCTGTCCCGCGGCTTTCAATTCGGCACAGCAGCTTCCGGCCGCAACAACTTCCTTCACTTTGGCGATCATCGCATTTTTGTCCATACTCATTCCACCCCTTTCACAACTAGCATCTTGATTCTAATTCCAATCATAGCACAATTTCAAGAATTCACTTTGTTTACATGACTGACGTGACTTACCCTGCAAGATGGAAACGAACGCTCCGCTCCGTTACGACGGTTCTCGCAGATCGGGAATCATATCTTTCAGCATTCTTCCCTGCCAGAAACGGGCATTGTCCGCATCAATATGATACAGAGGAGACGTAAACTGGCGTTTGTATTCAAGCCCGTCAAAGGTCACATGATTAACGCCAAGAATAAATTCGAACATCAAGTCGCTTGTAAAAATATTCTTTCTGTTCTTCCTGATTTGCGCCACCGTTTCAGGATAGCGCCGCTGATAGCCATTTGATCCCCAGAACACCACAGGAATTTTAGCCATATCGGGAACAAAGTTATCGAAATTATGTCCGCCGGGAACTTTTTCGCCATGGTCGGAAAAATAAATCATGCTACTTACAGTAAATTTACATTTTTCAAGCTCCTGAATAAATGCTCTCAGCACTGAATCGGTGTAAAAGATGGTTCGATCGTAAGCATTCCATACATCGTGGAGTTCTTCAGCAATACCCGCTTTTTCCTGCAGCCACGGCCAATCCGTGGGAACATTGTGAAGATACACCCAGTGGCTCCCCTGCAGATGCAAAAAGATTACCAGATTCTCCTGGAGCGAAGCTTGTTGAAGAATTTCTTGAAGATAACCCGCCAATTCCCCGTCAAAATGTCCGCTGCCGGAAACAATAGGTTCGTCGCAGAGAAATTTCATTTTGTCAGCGCAGACAGCCAGCTTTCCCGTCAAGAAATTATTATAGTTGCCAATCCGCTCTTGCCCGCTCAACCAATATGTTTTTACCCCCACGGAGCGCAGAAAATCAATCAAAGACAAAGAGTCTGCGATCATGGGCATCATCGCCGTGCGTTCATTCAGCCCTGGCGCGTAATTATTCAAACGACTCAATGCCATTGTCACCGCGGGCTCAGTATGAGTCATACAGGAATAACTCCGTTCAAGACAGATCGCTCGAGAATCGTCACTCAACCATGGCGTTGTAGGACGATCATATCCATAACAAGCCATATGCGTCCGATTGGCGGATTCGCCGACCACCACGAGACAGACTTCACCTGTTCCGCGCTTAACAGTATGCAACGTTCCCGCTTCATGAGAACGGTCTGCCCTGCGCAGACTCATGCTCTTAACAGCCAGCCGATATTGACGCACACCGCTTCTGAAATCGAAAAACAGATTGCTGTAGCTTTCCGCCTTATATCTGTACGCCAACGCCAGCCCCAAGGACAAAACAAGCAAAAACGCCGCATACTTTCGGCGCCGCGAAGAAACTATTCGCTCAGATATAAAACATGGAACTGCCCAAGACATTATCGCAATGCCCACCGCTAGGACCATATACCTTAAACCAAATTGGTCAAGCAGAAATCCCTGCACCTCCGCAGTGTGAGTGCCAAGTACGGTCATCACGGCCGATGCGCTTGGCCGACCGCCGAAACGCAGAATATAGGAAATATAGATCCCATATTGAAGAGCCGCCAATAGCAGTACCGCTCCCGCAGACAATTTTATCAACCAGGCTCCGCGCTGGTAGCGGCAACGAAATAAAAACGCAGAAGTGGCATATACCGCAGGGAAGCACACAAGGCAGATACATTCATACCTATACCAAGACATTTTGCACAAAAGAGCAATCACCGTTTCGAGAGCAAAAAGAACGCATAGATCACGATAAAACTTTTACCCAAATAAAAGCAAAATGCCGACATTCCCCATGTAAGAAGGAATAAAATGGCATGATATTGAACCGCGCTTTTTAAAGCAAGTCCGCTATAAAAAGAATTTTCAGGGAACCAGTTCAGCCTAAAAAACGCTACAATAAGCACCGAAAGAGCCGAACTAAAAACCCAGCCGCAAATCAGTGAAGCGCGCCAATTTTCCTCTCCGCATTCCTGCCGCACACTACATCCTACTTTCTTGCCTAAAATTTATTATCAATTACAAGTCATATTGTAGAATTATACACGACTTTCATATTTATTTCCTAAAAAAATTTGTCCCAGGAAGCAATTCATCTTTTCCTCCAAAGGGCCATGTGCTCCGGTCGAAAACAGGGATTCCCAGATTCTGAATTTCTCGTACATTTTTTTCGGAATATTATGACATCACCCCTTGCCGTATAAGTTTAGACACACTTGCAGGGATGGACTGTCCGTGTTATCATTCTACCGTTCATCGTTGTGACCATGCCTGAGTGGCGGAATCGGTAGACGCAGGGGACTCAAAATCCCCCGTGGGCAACCACGTGAGGGTTCGAGTCCCTCCTTAGGCACCATTTTTTCAAATTGCAAAGGACTTGTCAATGCAGTTACGACAAGTCCTTTTATTTTTTACGACATTTTACTCAAGCTTTATTCCAACAATTTCGTCATTCCGTAGAGATCGTCCGGCCGGAGATGAGCATACCTTCTGGTCGTCATTAAATTCCGATGTCCAAGCCATTTCGCAACTGAATACAACGGGGCACCTTTCTGAACGAGGCGGCTGGCGCAGGTGTGGCGCAGGATATGAGGCACCATGAATTTATCGTCAGCGTAGCCAAGCGTTTCACGCATTTTCAGCCACGCTGAACGGAGCCAGTCTTCTTTCGGCACAAACTGTTCGTGATTCGGTGATAGTCCGCTTAGTTCTTTCAGCGCGTCAGCCGCGCGCTTGGTCAGCGGAACGGAACGCGTGTCGTTGTTCTTCGTGTCGCGCAGAATGATAATGCCATGATCGCCGGCGTTCCAATCTACGTCTTTCACAGAGGCCTTGAACAACTCCCCCGTTCGGATGCCGGTATCGACCAACACGATACATGACAGGTATTCAACACGATAACCGTTGTCTTTGAAATAGTTGAGGACACGGATTTCTTCGGCTTCACTCAAGAAGCGGAGCCTCCCAACGCTTTCTTTTAGTCGCGGGACTTTGGGCTTTTTGGCGATATATCCTTTCTCTGCTCCCCACGACAGGATTTTGCTCAACGCAGACAGTTTCCTGTTGATGGTACCGCCTGAGTTGCGTTCGACGTTTTTCAAATGGAGTACGTATTCATCAATCTTTTCTGCTGTGATTTCGGACAGCAGCATGACCGGGTTGAAATACCGCATGATGAGGTTCGTGTTTCTGACAAACCACGCGTGGCTTTTACACTGGTCTTCCGACCAGTCGGTTGCCAGCAGGTGGGCGATCGCGCCGCCCAAACATTTAGGGCTGGTGTCGCTGGCGCGTGCGCTCAACATCTTCGGTATATCCTTCCTTAGCTGTATAGCTTCTTCCAGCGTGACGGTATAGCCAGCACGCCTGACGCCGTTGTACATAATTTCCCATTTATATCGGTTGCCTACCTTTCTAATGCCCTTGGGCAAGTCTCTGTTCATTCCGTGCTCCTTTTTAAGCGTTAAGTAGCCTAAATTGCTCAGAATCGTCGAGGATCGTCGCTAAGGCATCAAACTTTATTTTTAGGTATATGAGTATGCCTTAGACTAAGTTATGCCCCTTGTCGTGCGTTTTTGACGCCTCTATTTTTCACAAACAAGTCAAAAAAGTATTTTTGACCTTTACCTGTAATCAGGGGCGTAATCTGCACGATCTTTTGTCCGGTCCATGGATTGGTTTTGATAAACTCGCTTGCGACAAGCCAGCCGTTGTTAATGGATTCTTGCGTTGGTTCGTTGTTTCTGCCGTTTTTACAGAGATAGCCTAGTTTGCGAAGGTCTTCAAAAAGACGGCGTTGACCTGTCGGGTAACCGGCTTTGTTGAGCAGTTTTGCGAATTCTCTGACATACAGCAGGTTTTTCGTTGCCGTACTCGCGCCGTAGAGAATTGCTCCATTCGGTTCAAGATAGGTTCGAATTGTACCGAACGTTGTGCTATTGAAAATCTGTAATGCGTTCTACTCCATCAGCTTTTAATCTCCTTTCTCCATTCCACCAAGGCCTGTGAAAGGTCAAGCGTCGCACGGTATGCTGCGGGAATGACGCGAATATTATTTGGACACATCCAAACTTTTTCTTCAGGATTTTCGCGCAGCCAATCAAGTTGTTTCTTGGTATCGTTGATTATGTTTTCCAGCCGTGTTGCTGTGCGTACCATTTCGCTTAGCAAGTTACTTGTGATGTTATTACGCCGTAGCAGCTTATCTTTAATATAATTATTCATTTTTGTTTTTACTCCAATCTTTAAATAGAAAAGTTAGTGCCCTTTTTCGTTATGCCATTCTTTGTTGTGTCTATTCATAATAGGGCGCTGAAATAAAAAGAACCACCTACTTTCATTTGTAGGTGGCTCCTTGTTGTTAGTATGTTTATTCTTTTTCTTGTGTTTCCGCTGGTTCAATTGCCAGTTCGTGTTGCAGTCCCATACACAGCCCTATGTAAGTCGCTTCGTCAATCTCATCCATTTTTTCAGGCGACAGCATGCCCGCACACCATACGGATGGTTCTTCAAACAGCTTCTTTTCAATCGGATACGGCTGTGCGCATAATACCCATGACTTTTCTTTTAGCTTTGTCGTTCCCGGTTCTATAACAACGTTCGTTACATACCGTTCATTGTGCTTGTATTGCTTATCGGATGTAATGAGCATTATTTCTACGGTGTTATATTTCTTGAAATATTCGCCCTCTTGGAGCACGAGGACGAATTTAGGTTTACCGTTCGGATATTTGGGATCAAGGGTATACGGGAATGTGATGTAATAAATTTCTCCACGACGAAGGTTCATTCTCCGCTTTCTCCAATCTGCTTGTACATAAGCGGGGCAAGTTCGCGCGCGTTTTCGTTTTCAGCGCACGCTCCAACAGGCACGGCATTATGGTAATACCGCTTTCGCTGTGCTGCGCGAAACTGTAGTGCGTTTAGCTCTTTCCTTTTGGTAAGCATACGCTGTCACCTCTCTTGTTTTGTCGGTTACGTCTACATGTTATATTAACGCTTCATTTTTAAAAACGCAACAGGGATATTACATCGTGTTTTTAATAATGAGTGTAACCTCAAATCCGAACAGATAAAATTTCTTGACTTTGAATATCTTTTCGCGCATAGGCACACCTCTTCACTCATGATATGTAATTACACATTCGCCATCGTCGTATCCAAAAAGCGACGCATTGTTGTAGCAGTGTTCACTTGCAAGATAGTCAAGGCTTTCTCGCGCTAAAATGAGATACTCAAGCGCTTCTGATAAAAGCTCTTCAATCCGTTCGCGTGTAATATTCTGCTTACGCAACGTAGTACGGAGTAGACTTTCCACGGTGTCCAAGTCCGCGCCGATCTCGTTGCAGGCAATGCTCAGTTCACGGTTTTCAATCATTTTCGCGTCCTCGTTAATAATTAGATGTAAGGTTCAAAATTTCTTTGAACTGATTGTAGATTTTTTCGCGGTTGAGTCGCTTTGCGTCTTTGAGTTCGCGCAGCTTTTCATCTACGTATCGTTTGATTTCTTGCAGCTGATTGTAATAGCCATCGGAGATAGCCTCGTAATCGTCGCTGCGCTGCGCGTACAAATCTTGGCGTTTCTGTCCAGGTTTTAGTTCATTTAGCGTGTTAAACATCTGCGTGACATAGTCCGCAGCGTCTGCTCCTAGCGTCGTTTCGACTGCGGACACCATGTCCCGCATTGTCGCCACTGTAGTCCCGTCTCTAAGGTAAAGCCGCTCGATGCACTGATTGTTTTCAACGTATGCCATATTGGTTTTCCTTTCTTGGGAGATAAAATATGTGGCTAGACGCAACAGTCTAGCCACCTCACAATTTACAGTTAAAAACTGTTATAAATTTCCTCAAAATATTGGTTAATCATTTCGCATACATCAGAGTTTACGTGCAGCACCTCTTCATCGCCGCCCCAGTGCCCTTTGAGTTTGCGCTCGTACGTATCAAGCCAAATCGTTGGGCCGCCGCATGCAAGCAGCAGGCACACGCCCTTATAAGTTTTATTGCGGCTTACGCGATAATCAACGTCTAATACATCGCCAAAATACGTATAAAATTCGTCGCCGTATCCCTCAAAATCAACGACGAGAGTATTTAGCTCATTGGACACACGTTTCAACATATCTATTAATTCGTTGCTAGACATTTGTAGACACGCCTTTCTTTTATGTATTTTTAGTACTCTTGCAGAGATTATCTAGTCATGTTAAAATGCTCATGACCTGATAATCAGTTGTCGCTATCGTATTGTTACTATATGCTCGCCAACGTCTTACAGTTTGGAGTAGCTGGCTACGCCACTTATAGACGATATGCGCGCAGGGATAGGCGCAATACCTTTCGCCGACTATTCGATTGTCAAGTTACGGAGTATCGTGCTAGGGTTGCCGCCCATATAGCACGATATTTTTATAGCCTATACACCTGATGCTGTAGCAGTAGGGACGGCGGATAGAGTACGCCAGACTATGGTCAGTGTAGCGTCTATATGATGTATGAGCGCGTGCTGCTGTGTCAGAGAGCGCCTAGGCTGTGAGCTATGGCCGTCGATACACTAGCGGGTGAGCGCCTATCTATGAGGCCTCATATGTGTGCTGTGTAGACTGTGCCTGTACTCACGACTGCCAGCTAGAGCAGTGAGGCGTAGGCGGTGGCTCTGATTGTCTCAAGGGATGTGCTTTGTCGGTTGCGTCCCCTGTGACGATGGCTGTATGATACACCTTGCTGCTCGATATGTCAAGCGCATCAATAGATATTGCCGTATGATTGAC
Source organism: Pyramidobacter piscolens W5455 (assembly GCF_000177335.1). Lineage (NCBI taxonomy): Bacteria > Thermotogati > Synergistota > Synergistia > Synergistales > Dethiosulfovibrionaceae > Pyramidobacter > Pyramidobacter piscolens. The sequence goes on along the minus strand of NZ_ADFP01000121.1, from coordinate 46,012 downwards.
ATTACTGCTTCCGAAAGAAAGGTGATAGTGTGATTGATTATAAAACAGTAAAACAAATAGATTATTTATTAAAGTCAAAGGCGTTTTCAGGTTTAACGGAACTCATGGCCTTTCTATTAATGGCTGAAAAAGGCTCTTTGACAAGCAATGAAGCATATAAGAAAATTGGTGCGCATGGTTCATATATGCGAAACGTGCTATCACAGATGAAAATAAAAGGACTTGTTAATTCAGTCGATGACAAAGACGATAAGAATAGAAGTGCATTAGTTCGACAAATTTATTCCTTATCATCAAAAGGCTCTTCCTTATATAGACGTATTCAAAGCGGTGAAGAGAACGCGCAGAGCTAGGTGAGGACTATCACGGCGGCTTTTGGCGTGCTGTGATGTGACGCAAGGTGACAAAAAATATATATGTATATAAAATAACACATTCGTGTTACGTTTTTATGGATTTTGTTTAAACCGTGCTACACTTCTACTAGTAGCATGATAATCGACAAATGACGCCTTTTGTGCTACTACTCTATGCGCAATCGTGGCACGATCAACAGGTTTACGACAGCCCACTACAACAGCCTGCATAAAAACCCTTGCAATCACAAACTTTGCGGATAAAACCCATGGGATGTGTAATCCCCTACTTTTTAATGATAACAGGGGCGGGAGGCCATATGGGGGAAAACGCAAGTTCAATATAACGTTCAAACGCCTCAGATTTTTTCTCCAAAATTTCATCGGGCACCTTTCGCTTTTATTTTTAAACGGAGGACGCAATGTTCAACGAAACCCCAGATTTTTCAGATAAACAGATTGCAGTCGCCATTCTCGTCATTTGCGGGCTTCTTTATGGTTACATGAATATTAGGGTTGTGAACGCCAAAATGTTCTTTGAAGGACTCCTTACCTGCGGCATTGCTGGATGGCTCTTACCCGGTATTGTTATCCCACTCGCTCTTATGCTGGCTGGTTACATTCCTTATTCATTAACCAGCGAGGGACCTCTTGCGCTGGGGCGCCAAATCCTCTTCTATTTTTTAATTGGCACACGTTTTATGTGGGCGCTCCAATCAACTGAGGACTGCGCAACTGACAGATTTATTTCAGCCAATAATATCCCTGCACAATACCGTCTATACCGGTAGGCTGTAACGTGCAACCATCCAAATATGCCCCAAGTTCGAACGCCAAGGGGGCAAACTTGTTTTAAAGGTAACTGAGTATACCTCGACACAAGTTAGGGACATCATGACGCGTTTTTCGCCGTGTCCCACATCGACGCGTGGTTAAAGCAACACGACGACACAGCATCCAAAGCAATGACACAGAAACAAGAACGACGACACAAAGGTAAGGGTAACGACACAGAGAGCAGATTACGACGCAAAGGTAAGGGTAACGACACAGAGAGCAGATTACGACGCAAAGACCGAGGGGTAACGACACAGAGAACCTTGATTGCAATATAAGACACTAAATACCTCTTGACAAAACGCTAAATGTAGTGTACAATCTGCGGCAAGCAAGGGCGAGATAAATATAGTATTAGGATTGTGTATCTAGGTATGTATTAAATATACCTAGATATTTATTATTTATGTATAGGTATTATTAAGACTCTTGTATTAGGTATGAATATAATTATGTAATAGGAAGTATTATAGGTAACTACGTAGTAGGTATTTATAATCAGTGCCTATGTAATAATTATATGTAGGTCTAATAGCATTAATATTTAGGTTACCTACATGGTGGTATTATTATAGCTATGTCTTTATTTATCCTCATACGTATCTCTATTTATTTTCTATTATTCCTTTATGCCGTAGGGGCGTAGGCCCCTAATAGAAGCATTGCTCAAAAACAAACGATAAGGCCCATAACTTATGTCGTCAGATAATCTTGTATGCCTGGAACAAGTTATGGGCCTTGTCGTCGATCCTAGGGGCCTTCTAGGGCATTTGTGCCTTTATCGTCTGCCCACGGAAGCAAGTCCTTCATAGACAGGTCGCGTCCCCACTTCTTTGCCTCTCGCAACGTCTCTGTCGAAACGGTATAGGGCTGCCTGATGTTCGGCAATATCGGGATAGCGTTTGATGTACTCTTTCACAGCCCGTGTTTTGTAACGGTTTACAACAGTGTCGATCAATTGTTCTTTCTGTTCGGAGAGGGTTCCTTCCGAAGGATTCGGGACCGCCCTCGCCCACGTTGAAGAGCGAATCAGAGCGTCAAGAGCTTGGTATAGATTTTTCCCATTGATGCGCGTATTCCCCATCGTCTCGCAGAATTCGCTGTACATAGCGTCGTTCATTGTCACACCGACGACTGCATGACTGGGAGTCCTGTTCCTTGTCGTCTGGGTCAGTGTCGCAAACACGACATCGTTATCTTTCTTGACGCTGGTGCGAAGGAATGTGTTCAGCATGGGGCCAAGCCCTCCGTTGGTGCTGTATTCGACGGGGAGACCGGTGAGCCATGAAAACTGTGTCGGTACGGTCTTGCTCACTCCGGGGATACGCGCTAATGCCGGAGCGAACCAGTCTTTCTGTTCTTTCCTCGTGCTGTCGATAAGACGTGCTGCGGTATTGGCCAGCGACGGGACAAAAGAGCTCATAAGCTGGTTGGCGTAAGCTTTAGCATGCGCATCAGCGCCGCCCCCGCGGGCATTGTCAAGCATGCTGACAAAGTTTGCGATACCTTTCATAAACGTTTTGTCCATCGTGCTCCTCGTCAGAGTGTTGAAAGCCGCCGCGACAAGATTGGCCTGCTCGGCCGGGTTCTTCGGGTCGCACTCTTTCAACTTATCGTGTATGTCGGCGATAAGAGCAAACGGCGTCGCCAGAGGTTCGAACTGATTATACGAAACGTAGACATCCCCGATCTTGATCGAGTACGGCTGCATGCCGGATTCGAGCCAAAGTTTACGAGCAGCCGGGTTGGAGGGGCCGCTGCCGGTAAGCGCACCGTTTGCGACGAGAGTCCCCGCTGTACCCCAAACCATCAGGCCCGTCATGAATTGCCCGAAATATTTTTGTGCCATTTCAGGCGTTTCCGCCCGGGACAGCTTGAACAACAGCGTGATTGGGTTGTGTTCGATCATGGCGTCTTTAAAAATATTCACGGGCGTTTTAATGAAAGGCGCAATAAGATAACCGAATGGACAGGCGTTAAGACCCTGGGCGATAGGAGCCATCCATCCCTTCAACGGCGCTTGGAACGACGTTCTTCGTGCCGCTTCGAGCGCTTTGGACGAATTGAGTCCGATTTCGGCAATGTTGGCGAGGGAGGCTTCGCCGCCGCGCATGATGCCTGTCGTGCTGTAAAGGCTGTCTTTGTACGCTTCCTTGAAGAACTTCTCCTTGAAGGCGCCGAGAGCTTTCCTGTTGCCGTTTTTGAGCCACTGACGGCGTATCGGGTCGCCTCGGACGGCGTCGTAGAACTGTACGCTCAAATGCCCGCGATAGCTGAGTTGCTTGGTGATCTCGTCAAGGGCGGCGAGGGCACGCGTCGGCGAGTCTAGGACTTTAAGCGCAATATTGTCAGCATTCGCCTTGAACAGGTTCTTTCCGGCTCCGTCGATGCGCGTCGCGCCGTCGAGAATGGGGTTGCCGGTTTTCAAGGTCGCCCAGAAACATTTACTGGCCTGTTCCCACGCTTCACCCAGACCTTTGTAATAGGCGGCCGTGCGCCCGAAAGCGCCTTTCTTTCCGTAAAGTCCCGACCAGAAAATATCGGAGCCGTCGATCAGGCCGACATTTATGGCGTTGCCTACAACGTTGGCCGTAAGGGTCGAAGGGCCGGACAGAACGGAGTTGTAGAAATAAAACTTTACCCAGCTATTGAGAATCTTCAAGGGCGTCAAAGGTTCCTTGTCGCCGAGGGCTCTCTTGGCTTGCTGGATAATAAACGTGCTGGTCTTGGCGTCGCTCAGTCCTACATCCCGACAGCCGTTGAGACAATTGCCGAGTTCCATCAAACTTTTGTCGTCAACCTTTTCCAGCAAGGCGTCTTTGATCTCTTTCATGCCGAATGTTTTACCAACATTCGTAACACTCTTTGCTTCGAAAATGCCACGCTTGTTGGCTTGCAGGCTATACCCTGTCCAGTACTTCACGTCGTGGAGCTTGGCGAAGCTGTCTATGAGGCGCGCCAGCTGGTTGACGTACTGCTCTTTCTTGGCGACGTTTCCGATGTCGTCTTTCCAGATTTCCAAGGACAAAAGCGTTTTGGGCGTGTAGTCCTGCTGCACGACGGCGCACATGGCGACCATGTTATCCGTCAGCCTCTTCCCCGCTGCTGCGGCCTCTTTGGCGAGAGTCCCATAGCCGTCTTCGTCAGCGCTGTTCAGTATTTCCATGGCTGTGTTCATGGCGTTTTCCCGTAGTTCTTTAGTTGGGTATTTATACTTGCTGGCGTGCGCCACAATATCTTCATCGAGATCAACGGCGAGCTTTCCGGAAACACTGTTCAGCGTGCGCGGGTTGATGGCGGTGCTTTTGGTGAGTTTGAGTCCCTGCGCCTGTTTGAGGATTTTGTCGGCGTTTTGCTCGCCGAGGATTTCTTTGGCGAAAGTGCCATCACTGGGATATGCCCCTGCCTTGGGGACGTAGGCGCTTTCGTCAATGCTTTTGGCGAGCTTCTGCAGATCGTCCGCGGCTTCCGCGCGAATAGCAGCTTTTTCAGCCGTCGTCGCTGCGTGAGAACTTTTCCGCACCCATTTCCACGTTCGCGCGAACATCTCTGCCACTCCGGACATGACGAAGCCTTCAACCATGTTCTTGACGCGGGCTTCGAAGACGGTGTCGTCGTCCTTGGACATTAACGCTTCCGTCAGCCCGTTGCGCAGGATATCGTTGTCGACGAGGACATTGGAAAGACGCTCGCCTTTGTTGCCGTCGACAAAGAAGTCGATAGCGCCGCCCGCCGCGGCGACCTCGGCGAAAGCCTTGGCCTTTTCGCTGGAGTTAAAGAGCGTGGCGAGGTCCGTACCGAGGATTTTATCAGCGACCTCCAAGCCTCCCCCGACCATTTTCGCCCCGGCTTGCGCACCTTTCATGGCGGCTCCTACGGTCATGTAGCCGGAAACGAACGAAGCGATCGCTTGAGCGGTGTTGCCTACTCCCGTTTGCGGCTTGAGCCAGTCGGGGACAAAGTCGAAATCGGCGTTGTCGGCGAAGAGATCAACCGAGCCCTCGCCGAACATGTAATTGAGCGGCCTGTCGACAATGGCGTCGCCGAGGGCGGCAATGCCTTCGGTCGTATTCTCGACAAATTTGAACGGACCGGAAACAAGGCCTTTCCCGGCATCGACGAGGTAATCGCCGAAGCCGGGCTGCGCGTTTTTCACAACGTCTTTCTCGTTAACTGCCGAAGGTGCTTCCGAAGTGAGGCGGTCGAAGAATGCGTCAAAATCTTCATCAGGGTTACTCTGTAGTATTTGGTTTTGATTCTGCGCTGTTTCTATTGACATTGGTCTTCTGTTCTCCTAATGCACGGCTCAGGTTCGCGTTGCGAACGAGATCGTAAACGTCTGCCACACTCCACGCACGTTGATCGCCAATGTAGTATTCGTTTTCCCGAAGGAACTCGTTGATCGTGTCGATGGCGCCCGCGGTTTCCCGGAGGCAGCCGCGATCGAGTGCGACTGGGTAAGTTACGAACACGCTGTTCGGGTTATTTTTGATTTCCAGGGCCACTTCCCTCACGACGGCGTTCAACGGTTCGCACGACGTAGCGACGAGGCCCGACGCTCGGAATAAGCGCTGCGCGTCGGCGACAGGGTACTTGAACCCCTCTTTCTTCATCTCTTCGTCGACGACGGCGTTGATGGGGCGATGCTGGACAAAATCGATGATGGCGCGGTCGATAACGGCACGCCTCTTTTCCGGGTCGAGAGCCAGCTGCCTGACGCCTGTTTTTTCTATCTCTTTGGCGATATGCTCTTTGACGCCGTTCTTGACGCACGAGGCGACGTACGCCTCACCAGCCGACAGGCGTTTGATCTGTCCGTTGGCCTGTACTTCGAAGTACTGATCACCGAGGTAACCTCGGTAGTTCGGGTTCTTGTCGATCTCTGCATCGATCTTGGCGTTGAGCGTGTTGCGGGCGAGATCGTACAGTTCTTTGTCTTCGGCGGTGATCTGCCCTGTTCTCAGCAAATCGGCCGTTTCGGCGTCACTTAGCAGGCCCGCTTTGCCTGTAGAAGCGATCCCTTCCCGTTTGGCTTGTGAGATGTACGCCTGCGTGTGCAAAGCGGCGCTGAGTGCCCCTGCTTGTTTCGGAAAAGCCTGCATGAAGCCTAGGGCTCCTTGCCGTCCTTCTTCGGTATTGAGGTTGAAGTTTTTCTCCCAGAAGGCCTTGAGGACGGCGTCTTCTTGCGCCTTCTGCGCTTGCAGCTGGTTGTAGCGTGCTTCTGACCGCAAACGTTCCTGCTTTTGGTTCCATTGCCAATTAGCCGTATTGAGGGCGTCTTCGATTTTTTCAACGTTCCGAGGGTCGTTCCGGAGCAAAGGGATGCTCTTGTAAAATGACCGCCACGTTTCTTTAGCCTGATCGCTCATGCCCTCGTGGAAATGGCTGATGAGGTAAGCCGCGCCCATGGCCGCCGCTTCTTCGCGGCTCGATTGCGAGGCGAACACGTCGAGGGCGTGGTTCAAAACTGGCGAATTGTCTTTGATCCATTGAGAAGGGCTGCCGTAAAACGCTTTGCTGTTCATGTTCGGTTCGAGCACGGCGTTCATGGCTTCGGTAAATTTCTGCTGCGTTTCGAAAAGAAGCGCCGAAGCCCTTTTTTGGAGGAACTGCTGCGTGACTTGGTTGTGGATGCTGGCGAGTCTCGGCGTGAAGTACTCCTGAAACAGGCGGGCGTCGTATTGGCCGCCCGTCTTTTCCTGCACTCTACGGGAGACTTCTTGGTTGAAAAGGCGGTCGAAAACCGCTGGGTCCTGCACGTCCGCGATTGGAAGCTCGTTGCCGTTCTGGTCGACGAACGTTTTGTGTTTGAACCAGTCGTCCATGTCGGCGGCGAGACTGCCGGTCATTTCCATCATTTGGAATTGGTTGACGCCGTGTTCGCGCGCTTTGGTGAGACGGCGGAACTTCTCGGCTCCGTCGTTCTCGACGATGCTACGGAACTCCTCGACGGAGTAGCCGCGGCCGGAGTACTTCTGTGCCAAGGCCCAGCCTTCGGCCACTTCTTTGCGGTATTGCTCGTCTTTCTTTTGACGGTCGTAATCGACGAAGGCGGGCAGGAACCGGCCGAGCGCGCCCGCGAGGGACTGCAAGCGCGTATCGTTGTGGTAATAAGGGCGTGCGTAGCTGTCGGTGACGCTCCGGGAAGCGGAGGTGACGACGCGCTGATCGAGGTCTTTTACAATTCGTGTCATTTATACAGGTCCGTCCATGAAGAGAAAGCGTTCAGCGTAGGACGGGGCGTCCCTTTCGCATGAGAAGTGATGCTGAGCGAAGCGTTCTCGCCTTTTTTCCCCATCGGTGTGCTGTACGGGTGTTTGCCGTTGCCTGTTTTGGCGCTGAGTACGGCTCCCAGCCCGGAAATGGCCGCACCGAGGATGCTCGGCCCGGACGTTTGCTGGACGCCGTTGATGCGGGACTGCGCTTCCTGTTGAATGGAGTAAAGGTTGTCTTTTCCTTGCTGTTTCTGAATCTTTTGGTTTTCGTCGATCAGAGACATTTCCCTTGCACCTTGGCGCGCCAAATCCAACAGCGTGAGGTTGGTGCTATTGCCTTCGTTCTGCGACGAAGCCAGCGCCGTGCCCTGATTGTTCAGCGCGGTAAGATACGCGTTCTGGCGCTGCCGCGCCGCGTTCGCCGCTTCTTCACGCTGGCGGCTCAATTCTTGCGTGTATTTGAGAATGGCGGCTTCGTTGGCCGACTGCGCGTTGAGCGCCGCGTATTCGTTCTGGGCATTGGCCGCTTGCGATTCAGCGATAAATTGCGTCGCTGTCTGGGCTATGCCCAAGAGGGCCGATACTGCGAGACACACGCTGAATCACCTCACTTGTCGTATTTTTTGCGATTGGTCCGTAAAGAAACGGCCCGCAGATTGGAACGCGTGTTCGAACCACCCCGGGCGAGCGGCCGGATATGGTCGGCTTCCCTTGGGTCGCCTTTTTTGAGCCCGAGGACGCGCCGCGCCTGATTGCGCAGGCTGCGTTTGTGGATTTGCTCGGGCTTTCCGTGGTATTCCCTATATTCTTTCTCGTAATCACGTATTTTGACGCTTTTTTTCATATGTGACGGCCATGGGTTCTACCCAATGACGAACATTCCCTCCTTTTGCTTTCAGCGCTTTCACGGCGTCACCTGAAATGACGAACAGGTCGAACGCCGTCGCGTCGCGGTCGAGTTCAGTCATGATGTCGATCGTCGCTTTGAGTTCTTCTTCATTGCGCTCCCTGATGTTGGCTTCGCGGTCGACGCCCATGACCTGCGTCCAGTAGGCGACCGCGCCCGCGAGAGCGTCAAGACGGTCGTCGTGGTTAAGGCTCCCCCGCTCGCGCGTGATGCGTGTCATTTGGTAGAAGAGCAGGTATTCCCTAGCGCGTTCTTCCGGGTAGCGCTCGATGGAGTGGAAATCTTCCTCGATTACGGAACGGTCTACGATCAGGCGGTGCTGGTTGAGCACGGGCTCGAGCGTGTCGATGATGCGCGCTTCCTTCTGCTTTGTGCTGCGCACTTCTTCGAGGGCGCACGGGTATTCGTCGTTCAGGTACGGTTTGAACAGTTCGGCGAACATGCCGTCGCCGAAGTTCGATTCGATGAGGATTTTGTTGACTTTGTTTTCCTTAGCGACCTTAACGAGTTTCGACATGCCGCTTGAACTGTACCCTTCGATATGCCCGCAGCAGGCGGTGAGGAAAAGTTGCCCGTTGAGCGTTTTTACAACGGCGTAAGCGGTTTCGTCCATGCCTCTTCCGGACGGATCGACGAACATGACCGAGCCGGTGTACTCTCGGAACTCGCCCTGTATGCCCATGGGGCGGTGAAAGCTGTCTCCGGCGAAGCCCGTGCTGGCGAGATCTTTGATGAGCAGCTCCGGGCCGCTCGACCACACGACTTTTTCCGGTGCCATGTCCTTATCGAGCGGGAGAATGATAAGGTCGTTCAGCCGCAGGGGGAAGCGTTCGGCGTCGCTCAATGTGGTATCGAGCATGAATTGCAGCGCGAATCCGGAACGGCCGTAAGACGCTTCGCGCTCACGCAAGTCGTTGTCGCTGAACCGTGCTGGGTCGGTAGTACGCCCGACGTCCTCCATCTTGGCCACGTATGGCGCGAGACGGTCGCCGTAGCCGATCCGCTTTTCCGCCGAAGGGACGCGGGCGGGCCAGATGCGCGTACTGTATCCGCGGTCTCGCAAGGCGTTGTACAGGCTCATCTCGACCTGCGGCGTCCCCAAGTAAGTGATTTCGGCGTCGTCGGCCGGTTTGAGGATGGCGTCGAATTCCTTGACGGCTTCGCTGAGTTTGTCGCGCATCATCTGTGTATACGAGTTATTCGATATTTCGATGTCGTCCGCGATAATAACATCGGCGCGGCTTCCCGTGAGCTGTCCGTAAATACCTACGGATTTTACCGATGGCGCGTGCGAGGCTCTGGCGGGGCCTACGTCGAAGGCAATCTTGGAGTTGCGTTGTCCTTTGTTGAAATCGGGTTTGAGAGGGCTAAGAATGCCCATTTCATCAATGAGGCGTAACGTGAAGGTGCTGAAAGAATCAGCGCGTTCCTTGGACGCTGACACGACCAAAATATTGAGCTGTGGGTTCCAATAGAGCCGCCATAAGGCGTAGGCCGACGTTATCCAGCTTTTACCGACGCCCCGGAACGCTTCGATGATCTTACGCTTCGGCCCGGTTTGCAGGTAGTTGGCGATATCGTATTGAAGCGGGGTCGGTTCGGGAAGGTTGAGGTGCTTCCAGACGACGTACAGGAACGCGCGAAAGTCTTTGAGCTTACTGTTCTGCCAAGGGTATTCTGTGGTCATAATAAACGAATGTCACCCCCGCCTTGGTCACGGTCGTTTCTTCATGCCGTTCGAGGCCCGCAAAGGCGAACCATTTTTTGGCGAGCTCGTTGCGGGAATCGGCGAGACAGCCGATCTCGCCTCCGGCGAGGCGGGCGCAGTGATCGACGATCTCGCGGCTGTGCCTGAGCCACCTTACGTAAGTCTTGCGGTCGATGCCTTCGCAGATGACGAAGGACATGGCCCCTCTGGGAGAGACGCAGCCGAACGCCCCGGGGCGGTCTTTGGCGTCGTACAGGACGAACATCGTTAGACTGTCGATCGCGGTAAGGCGCAGGGCTAAACTGACGGCGGCCGAATTCATTTCTTCCGGGTGCTTGTCGAGCCAGACGGCGATCTCGTCTCTGTTCGCCTTGCTGATATGGGAAGAGATATACTTCAACTCTTCGTTGGGGATTGTAGCGAAATATTTGTGCATCACGCTTCCCCGTCCATAAGGTCGCTGACAAAAGTAGGGAGCGGCTCTTTGATGTCGAAGAGTTTTTTCATGTCCTCGTCGGTGCATTCAATGTTGTTGTCTTTAAGGAACTTGATGGCGGCGGCGAGCACTTTGGTGTCAAGCGGGATTTCCCCGCGTTTCATCTGTTGTATCTGTTCGGAGAGGACGGCGGCGGTCAGGCCATGCAAGTCCCCCATCTGTTTCGAAGTCGCTTTGCTCATGAAATCCTCCGTGAGCCTGAAATTCGCATGCCAATGGCCCTAACTTGTTTTAAAGGCAATTGGGTATGCCTGAAGCAAAGTTATAGGCATTGGCGCGCGTTTTAAGGGGTGTCTTCGTCAGAACAGCTTCCATTCCATACGAAGCCCGATGCGGTAGTCACTGTTTCGTTCCCGGGACGCGAAGCCTTCGGCGAAAGCGTATAAGTGCGGAAGCGCGTCCTGTTTCTTCTGCCTCTGCATTGCCTTGATCTGTTCTCTGAGGGTAGCTGTTTCGGCGTCTCTCTCAGCGTCGAGATAAGCTCTTGAAGCTGCGAGGCGGTCATAGGCTTCGCGCTCGCGTTGGAGAGATCGTTTGATATGTTCCGCTTCTCTGAGCGCGTTTCTGACATTGTTCAAATCCTCTTGAGTCAACGATGCTTCGTTGTCATTCAGCTTAATAGCTTTGGCGTAGCAGCCAGTCGTTAAACCAATCAACAAGAGCGTCGATATCAAGGCGCTCAGTCTGAGGCGCTTTTTCGTCCGTTTCTTTGCGCGTTTCCGCCACGCTTCGTTCAAGTTCTTTCACCTCGCTCTTATGCTGTTCGACGACGGCTCCGATGTGTTTCGCCGGTGCCGAGGGGCGGTAAAAGAACCACGCCCAGAGACCGACGAGCGTATAGACGAGAAGGCCTACACCGAGCACGATGCAGGCCTTCTTGTTATTCGTAAAGATATTTGCAATCATCTTTTTTGTCGATCTTCTTGCCGATGGCTTTGGGCAGCTTTTTTTGGAGCATGCGCATGATCTCGCTGGCGCAGCAGCCGATTCCACCGGCGAATGCGTATTGTACGGACATGGGGAAGCCCGTTACTTCCGACAATAACCCGCCTAAGGTGGCGAAGAATGAGCCGGTAATAATCCGGATGCTGACAGTGCGCAAGGATTCGTTCTCATTCAGCGCTCTTACGGCTCCTCCCAAGCCACCGAGGACAAAAAAAGGAATCAAATCTTGAAGCTTTTCGGATTCGATCATACATTGCGTACTCCTTTTGTTTTACGGCTCCTGCGGCGTGTAAGTGTACGTCACGGCGGGGTCGAAGACGGGGGTGTCGTGGGCTGTCCAGATATAAGGTACGGCGTTCACTTCCTCTTCCGTCGTCGCGGCCTGCACGGCGGCTATGTGCAGCGCTTTGTCGGCGGCGATCTGGGCACGTTGGAAATCGATTAGATTTAGCATGAAAATAAAGAGGTTCATCCCGCAGCTCTGGGGATGGGTTGTGCCGGAGAGCTGGTTGTAGTTTGCAACCAGATTGACGAGCGCGGCCTGTTCCTCGGGCGTCTGGGGGCCGTCGTTCAGGTGCGAGCGCAGCGACGCGACGGCGCTGGCGGTTACTTCGGGGGAAGTGTCGGGACCGTGGGTAAGCATCAGAAGCATCTCGTCGATCTCTGTCGCTTGTCGCGCCGCGTGGCTTTCGATCAGCTGGATGCGCTGCGTTTTCAGGGCTTCCAGCCGCGCGGCGGGCAGGTCGAGTTCGCCCGCGGAGTTGATGCGCACGCAGACGGGGTAATACCCCGAAGCGCAGCGGTAGGGCGCGCCTGTCCCTGTCAGCTCGTCCATGCCAAGAAAAATGTCGAACAGCCATTCCCTAGAGTTATTTTCAACTTCGTGCCCCGCCACCTTGACGCGCGCGTAGGCTTTGATGTCGTTGCCGTAGCTGTCCTTGTAGGTTACGTATGCCATGGTTTTTCCACCTTTCTCAATTTCGCGTACATTCTCGTTATCGTCCGCGCCCACGTATAGGCACACCACGGGCGCTTGGCGTGCCCTCCGGCCACCATGGCGGCGGCGCAGGGCACGCAGCAGCACTTCAAAACGCATGTCGCGCACTCGTCGGCTTCCTTGTAAACGGGGGCGCGGCGGTTTTTGTTCGAGGCGAAAACGAAGCACGGGTACTCGTGCCCGTCCAGTCCAAGGCACCGGCTGCCGTCCCCAACGCCGCAGCCGAGATCGGCGAACGCGCTGGGGTCGTTCAACTCCGACCACCACGTTGGGCATTTCGTTTCCGCGATCCAGTCCACGACGGAGCACATCTGCTCGGCCAGAAGCAGCGTGAGACATTCGGGTATGACCGCACCGGTGTCGAAGTTAGACTTGACGCTGGACACGCCGAGGCTCAAAAGGTACTTCACGTTTTCGGCGAAGCGGGGAATGTCTTCGACGGTGAACGTGCCCTTGATCGTGATCTGTTCGGGCGAAAGGAGCGCCTTCGCGTGTTCCAGCCCCTTGATGCAGGCGTCGAAACTCCCGCAGCGGTCGCGGTCGTGCTTGTATTTCATGCCGTCGATGGAAAAGCCGAGGCGGACGACGTCCCGCCACTTCTCCAAAAACGCGGACTGCTCGGAGTGCGCCACCAACGTGCCGTTGGTCTGGATCATGAATCTCGTGTCGATGGCAAACCGCGGGTCAACGCGCTTTTTCACGCGCGAAAAGAAGGCGTCGAGTTTTTGCGGATGGAGCAGCGATTCCCCGCCGATGCAGTACAGCAGCACCTTTTCGCCCGCCTGCGGAGCGTCCTCTTCCAGACGCCGTGAAAGATAGTCGATATTATTTTCAACGTCGAACACCGCCGTACATTTACGATACTCGCAGCAGTAGGAGCACCCCAGGTTACAGTCCGAGTTCGTGAGGACGATATAGGTGCGCATTTATACGACGAGATGCGCGCCGTTGTAGACTGTGTACGCCCGCAGCGCGTCGACGCCCTGTCTCGCCGCCAGCGCAATGTCGCGAACCTCTTTCAGCTCGTGCCCGGCGAGGGCGACGTCGTCGAGAGGCGCAGAAGACGCGAGGGCGTCGGCCAGCAGCGTCCTTTCGTTCTCGGGGAGGAGCGTCTGGATGCGTTGGAGCACGTAGCAGAGCAGCAGGTTCAGGCTGTCGAGGCGCGAATAGATCGAACCGACCTCGCGCAATGTCACCGTCTCTTTCACGACTTCGAGCATGTTCTCGACCGCGCCCACTTCGTTGAGCGCCATGTAGGCGTCACCGTCGCGCATGTATCGGTATTTGAAAGCGTTTTTGTAGAGGTCGGCGAGCGTCTTTTCCGCGCCGAAGACGACGCGTTTGTAAAGCAGTCCGTAGTTCGCGGGCTGTTCCGCGGGCAGGGGGGCGTCTGCGACGATGTATTTCCTCGCGCCTGTGTAGAGGTAGCGGCCGGAGCCGAGAAGCGGCGCGTAGACGACCTTGCCCTCAATGGGGGTGTCGAGATACTCGGCGTTGATCCCCAGCCCCCAGTAGTACAGGCTGACGTAGACGCCGTTGTGGTAGTGCGCGACGGCGGTATTGATCTTGTCGTAGACGAACTGGCCGTCGTGCGTAAGGACGTCGGGTTCGATGGTGCCTTCACACAGAACGGCCGTGTACTCGCCGCTCTGGTATGCTTCGATGTTCTCGAATTTTGCAATGGTCTTGGGGTAATTGTTGCGGTTCAAGAGTTCAATAAAACTAAGCGCCATGGGCGGCACCTCCTGTCATCGAACGGTACAGGTTTAAAACCGCCTCTTCGTCGCACTTGATCTCACCGAAAGAGACGCTGTTACGCCATTCAGGGCACGAGCGATCCAAATGGTACAGTCCCAATCCAAGGTTGAGAATTTCTCGGTACCCCCAATTCGGCGTTTCCGCGTCGTCGGGGATAATGGCGACGCTCTGTCCGTCGCGCAGGCAACGTACTGTTTCGCCCACCCAGTCGGTGTAACTTGAAAGTCGGACTTCACATCTCATTTTTCCAACGCTCCTCTGTGCTTTTAATGGTCATCACAATTACATGACTCGTGGTAACCCGTGCAGCCCGAGCCGCTCGAAACTCCTGTCGCGCCGCGGGGAATGCCGAACGCGAAGTAGTACGGAGAACCGTTTGTGCCGTTTCCGGAAAGCGCTACGGTAGCGTTGGCTCCGGGGGCAAGCGTCGTCACCGAACCGATGCGGAAGACGCCGACAGGCCCTTGCGCCCCCGTAGCGCCCTTTGGGCCCTGCGTGCCTTTTGCCCCGGTCGCGCCGCGGGGAATGGTGAAATTCAGCACGGCGTTCTGGGTGTTGCCGGAGTTGCTGACCGCGGCGGTGCTGCCCGCGGCTCCGGTGGATACGGTGCCGATCTTGATGGTGGCGGCGGCTCCGGTTGCGCCAGTATCCCCCTTGGGGCCCTTCGGGCCGGCGGGTCCGGTCGCGCCAGTATCCCCCTTGGGGCCCTGCGGTCCGGTCGGCCCGGTATTACCTTTGGGGCCTACGGGGCCCTGTACGCCGACGGGGCCTTCGGGGCCGGTGACGCCTTGGGGGCCTCTGAGGTCAGCCCATGCGGCCCACGTGCCGTCAGGGTTCTTCCAGCGCAGTTTCGCCCCGTTCCACTCGTGGTCGGGAGCGGTGCCCCTTGGCCCCTGGATACCGGCTGGGCCTTGCGGGCCGGCTGGGCCTTGCGGGCCGGTCAGGCCGATTTCGCCGCGGGGGCCTTGCGCGCCGTCGAGGCCGTTGACGCCGGGAACGCCTTGAATGCCTTGTTCGCCCTTGTCGCCTTTTTCGCCCGTGCCGCCGACGACGATCCAGCGCCCGGAAGCGGAAGTCGTTTCGTCGGCCGCAGAGGGACGGGGTTCGTCCCCGGCGATTTCGTCGGTGGAGACGTAGCACCACAGGCTCCCCTGATGGCGCACCATGTTGTTGTACTCGTAGATGGCCTCTGCGTCCCACGCGCCTTTGTAGACGGCCCGCGCGGGGCCGAGATCGATGGTTTTGACAATAGACATGCGTTACCTCCTAGATGTCGGACGTGATCGCCATGATCACGTGCCCGCGGTGGTCGAAGCTGGCGACGATGTTGCTGCCTTCTTCGAGCCCGTAAACGGAAAACAGCAGGTGCCCGTCGTTGTTGTACTGGAAATTCCCGAAGCACAGCCCCACAGGGGCGTCGCCGGTAGGGCCTTTATCGCCGGTGGGGCCTTTCAGTCCTTCCGGGCCGGGGTCGCCGCGGTCGCCCTTGTCGCCTTTGATGCCCTGCGGGCCTCTGGGGCCGACTTCGCCCTGCGGACCTCGCGGGCCTTGCAGCCCCGTAGGCCCCTGCGGACCGGCGATGCCTTGAGGGCCTCGCTCGCCCTGAAAGCCTCTCGGCCCCTGCTCGCCCGTATCGCCCTTGACGCCCTGCGCGCCTTCGGGGCCGCGGAGCCCCTGCTCGCCCTGCGGGCCTTGAATGCCGCGCGGGCCTTGCTCGCCTTGCGGCCCTTGAGGCCCGGCCGGACCAGTGGGACCCATGGGGCCCTGAATGCCTTGGATGCCTTGAGGTATATAGAGGTTGAGTATGTCCTCGCTGGAATTGTACGCGCCGTACGCGGCTTGGTCCGACGGGAGCTGGTGGACGAGTATTTGCAAGCGTTTGAGGTCACCTCTGACGTTGGGGCGGTGATACGCCTTGACATACCACGCCCAGCCGGGGATAAGCACGGGCGTGTGGCTCATGTCGGGCAGGTTGGCCGCGCCGAGGCAGTCGGCGAGATACGGGTACTTCGCCGTGTCATACGGCGCGCCATTGGCGAGGAGATAGCCGGGTTCCTGCTGTCCTTTCTTGAACATGACGGTCGCGCCGATGGGCACTCCAGACGAACAGTCTTCGAGGAACGCTGCGTATTCTTTGACGATCTGGAACTTGCCGAGAAAGTCGTTGTACGTCACCTTGAACTCGTCGACGAGGCCGTTGACCTGCTTGACGTATGGGTCTACCGACTGGGATAAATAATCGTAGGCTTCCTGCGTGATGAAAAGATTCTGGATGACGCTCAGGTCGAGGTCTTCGGCGAGGATGACGTTGCCGTCCTCGAAATCGACCAGCGGGTGGTCTTTGGGCGTGTCGCGGTATATCTTGACGTCAGCGTCCTTGGGCGGGGCCGTTCCAAGGCGTAATGCGCCGTTGCTCAACCATTCCACGATCGTTAAGGGTGTGTCTTCGGCATTGGCTCTGTAAAGGCATGCATGTACGTGTGCTTTCGATATGTAAGGGAACGAAACGTTGAACGTCTTGTTCGCGCCGTCGCCCTTATACATAGCGTAGCTGTATGGGGTGCTTGCTATCCGTCTCACCTCTTAGATGTTCTTGTTTTTCTTGGTGTAATTCCCTTCGACGTCCATGGAGAGGAAATCGTGAGGGAAGTAATTGTCGCTCTCGACGCTGACTTCCACTTCGGTGTTGCGCCCGCGGCACGGCACCGTGAAACTGTTCGTGGCGATCGGCAAGCTGTCAAGCACGGAAGAACGGCGGCCGACGATCTGGTTGCTCCTGTACAATACAAAGCGGTCGTTGACTTTACTCTTCACTCTTACGACGAACGGCCCGGTCATGAAGTAACTGAGCGTCCAGCGACGCAGCTGCAAACGCCCGTCGGTGAGTGTGGCGGTCGCGCCCGAAGCATCTTGTTTTGTTGGCCAGATTTCGCTGAAAACGGCCTTCCTTGTGTATGTTTCGCCGATAACCACATAGGAGTACTCTTTGTCTAAGTTGACCGCCCTGCCGTCGATCTGCGTGGTTGTCAGACGCATCAGACGGTTCTTTGCGTCTTTCGCAAGGACAACCAGTTTGTCTGCGTCGGGCGTGTAAGGGAGGGTCACTGTCGCGACGTTCGCGTACGTCGTCTGGAAGTCGAGCGCTGGTTCGTAAAGCAACTTGTGTTTTGTCTGCTGCGTGGAAAGGTCGAGCGTGCACATGATCCTCTGATTGTTTTTCAGTAGTTCGAGCCAGAGAACGTTGTCTCTGAACGCCATGTTCAGGATTGTCGCGTTGAAGGTCTGTCTGCTCCACGCGCTTTGGAGCTTGTTGCCGCCCGAGATATAGCACTGGTACAGGAACAGCGTGTTGGGGTAAACCGAGCTGAAAAAGGCCAGACAATCCGCTGTCGGGGAGGCAACAAGGCACATGTTAGCGCCTTTGGGAATGAGCTGGGCGACATGGGCGGTAACGGGGTTGGCTGTTTTGTTGTCGGTATAAGGATCAACGCCGTACTCCCTGACCTGCATCTTCGCGCTGTAGGCGGTGGCGAAATAGAGCCTGTCTCCGACGACTGGGAGGCCGATATCCGGGAGGCACGAGTACGCCGTGGACGGCAGGACAGCGGCTGTTTTGGGGCTGAGCGCGTCCGGCGAAGAGAACGTGTACTGACGACGGTTGCTGAAAAAGAATAGTTTATCCTGCACGGTGACGGTGGCGCGAATGTCCGAATAGTCATCGACAGACACGGAAAGGTCGATGGGATCGGCGTCCGTCAACGTCTGCACGGTTTCAGGGAAAAAGCGCTCAAGGTCCCCCGCCGCGGACAGCGAGACGGAATCCCCCGCCACGAAACCAAGACGATTCCGATAAAGGAAGAGCGCTGTAATCTTTTTGCCGATGAAGCTCGGCCACGGCGCTGACTCAGCGTCTCCGGAAGAACGCGCCGCCCAGTTGACAGGTTTGAACACCCACATGTCTTCTTCGAGATCGTGAACAAGGAGGTGTGGCATCGTCGCGTTAACGAACTTGTTGGGAATGTCCGGCGCAACGCATTCTTCCCACGTACCGCGGGACAGGCCGGTTATCGTCTGTGTTCCAGTGTTGAAGCGAAGATTGCCCGCGTTATCCGGGAATTTCGTTTCAAATTCCACCAAATAACGATATTGGGGCGTGCCCCCAGTGGGTGTGACAACCTGCACGCCGACGTTTTTGATCCGCGTGGTGAATCCGTGCAAATTCGTGCATGAGACAAGTCTGTTCTCAGTAAACAAGGGCTCTTCCGAACTGCGCACGTAAATACGTTTCTTGACGCCGCCCACAGGATATTCGGCGTTCTGCCACGTCAGCCGGGAAGCTGCCCCGGAAGCGACGAACCGGACATAATAATCATCCGCCGCGCTCCCGGTAGAACCGCTGATACAACACGCGAAACCCTCTGGGGCGATCGTTGGGAGATCGGTGAAGTTCTTGTTCTTCCACGTCGTCAAAGAGCTGTATGTGTTGCCGCGCGAGTCGCTTAAGCCAATGCTGAAACTGCCGCCGTCTTTCCTTTCGATCGAAATGACGGACGAAGCGTGGACGATATTGAAAGCTGCACTGATCGTCGAATCGCCGAGCAACGCGTTCGCAAGTTCGTTGGCGACCTGCTCCGTCGAAACGGACAGGCTTGTGTCGGACGAATAGCCGTAACTGACGCTTTTTCCCTGGAGCGTAACGGACCACGTGGTTCCGAGCGCCACTTGTTTGATGTGAATCAACGCATGGTTTTTGCTCTCCGTAATGCTGTTCTGATCTATCTGAGGCGTTTTCGTCCGGTTAACGATAAAGCAAGAGTCGGCAATGTTGAGAATGCGATAACTGTTTTTTTTGTCAGCGCCTGCCGGAAGACTCAGGTATGCCAAGGCGTTTCCTTGATACTGGACGGTTTTTACATTTCCCTGTAAATCCTCGATTCTGAGACCATCAGGGCCGATCCACAAGTTATGACGTACCTGCTCGTCCCGGTCAAGTGTGAAAAACGCGCCTCCCCCCGTGTACGGGGAAGAACTGACGTATTTGAGCGCCGGTCTGTTCTGCAAACCGGCGGCGGGAGAGCTGACAAAGTTAAGTTGATCTTCCAGCTGGTTGTTCAGGCGTAATGCGGCGGGCTGTTGCGAGATGCCGCCGATCAGGTTGGGGATTGTTTTGACGACGTTCATCGTGAGAGTTCTACTCCGATCAGCGGGTCCAGTTTCATGCGCACGCCCATATGCGCCGTGCCTTGCGCCGTGTCAGCGGCGATCATAGTGGCTCTGGCGCGGGCTTCGTCCTGCGCCGTCCACTGTTCGACGTTATCGTCACCAAGGGACGTTACAGCGAACTTACGGGCGGCTCTGATGGTAATGTAGGTTTTCACTTCGCTCGGCAGCGCGTCGAAATCAAGGCACAGCGTTATGTCGGCTTCGAACGGGTGTTCGAAACGATAGGTATGATTTTCTTTGTCGTAGAGTTTATTGCCACGCACGACGACATCCTTCGGCCCGTAAAAAGCCGCGCAAGGATAGATGCGCGTCACGTTGTTAGGGACACGTACCGTGCCGTCGTTCTCGGGGACAAAAGGAAAGCCTTTTTCCGTGTTGAAATAGAATTCCTCTCCCTGTACTTCACGGACCACCTGATCGAGAACGGACTTGGCGACGATGACATCTTGGTTTTGCACGCCGGCCAAGCTCGCTACGGGAGCGGCCCCGATGGTTTCGAGCATGATGTTGACGGCGCTGAGTTCCGTAGCGGTATTGGGCATGTCTTCCTCCTTGTTTAGTTGCGGATGGCTTTCTTGAAGATTCTTTTCATGACGCCGCTTTTATCGTCCACGCGAACGCGCCGCGCAACTTCCGCAAGTTTGGGCTTGGAAAGCTTCTCCACAGACTTGTGAGTGCGAGAGGCCACTCTCTGCGCCTGTTCGCCCATACGCCCGCTCATGGCAGTTGAAGCGCGCTTGAGCTTGCCTATGGCGGCAGCTTTGGCGGCGGACGCAGCCCCAGCTCCAGCAAATCCCGCTCCTGCGGCAAGGGCACCGGCCGCGACAAGCGGCACGCCTCTCTTCAAGGTTTCATGCTCTCTCCTATACGATGCGGCTAGAGCAGCCCTGTTGGACAGGCCCTTTCTGATCTCTCCGGGTTCTTGGGGCTGCGGACGGTAACCGCGATTGAGTTCTTGCATTCTTACTGTCTGGAACTTTTGTTCCTGCTTGCCGTAACGTTTTTCAAGCTCTTTCTGCACAGCCCGCTTTTCGATTTCGTTCAACCCAAGCCGCCGCGGGGTTTTACTGGCCGTTACGGCTCCGGTTTCGCGATCGACGGAAACGGGCTGAACAATTTTATGCTCTTCCTGAGGCTTTTCCTTTTCGCGCGCTTGCACAGCTTTCTTGGCGGCGAGGCGGCGGGCGTGCTCTCTATATTCTTTACGGGCGGCATCCGCTCGTTCTTTTTCTTTTTTGAGGGTTTGGTACGCACGCTCCCGGTTATTGCGGATAATCTTGTTCAAGCGCTCTTCGCGGTTGATATTATTGGCTTTAATCTTGGTTGCCAATCCTATGAGTAACTCCCCCTTCGTCTGAATAAAAAAGGGAGCCCGGAATGAATCAGGCCCCCTTTACGCTGCGCTTTACTACGGATTGCTCGGAGTGACGACGGGCGTCGCGCCCGCGCCGCCGGTGGCGATTTCGACCGCGCCGCGAGGGTCGAGAATTCCGTGCCCCATGGCATAAGACGCGGTGATGAGGGTCGCTTCGAAGAGGGTCTTCACTTCGGAGCCGGACATGCGCGTGGTCAGGTCCTTGAGTTTGACGGTGCCCACGGCGTTGCGGTTGCCCACGACAGCAACAGATTTCGTAAAGTCGCCACGGTAGTCGTTATGCTCGTGCGGGTCGGCAGTAGTAATGTTTTTACCGTTAGGCAGGTTCATGCTCTTTTTGAGAGACATGTTGGCAATGCTCTGCAAAGCTACGTCCTTGATGGAGCCGGAGCCGCCGTAATCACGGTTGATGAGGTCTTTGACCTTGCACAGCAGGTAATACTGGGCGGGCTTGACGACAATGAAGCGCTCGTCGTCGGGGACGTCCTTCTCGTCGAGGGTCTGCGCGGCGGCGAAGATGCAGTCGGCCAGAACGGAGCCGTTGGTTTCGGCGTCCTTGGCGCTGATCACGGAGCCGCCGGGGTGGTCTTTGTTCTTGGGGCCGGAGCGCGCCGACAGGTAGAACAGGCGGGCGATCCGTTCGTCGAAGGCGTTGGCGAGGGCCACTCCCTGCTGATGCGAAAACTCGGAACGGACGTCGAGGTGCATCATGGCGTCTTCGAGGTCGTCGATCATGATGTCGGCCAGCAGCAGCCCATCGATGTTGATGATAGTCTTGCTGATCGGGGGGTTGTTCGTACCGAGAATCATCTTGCCCTTGTCGTGGTAGTGCGCCGAGGCGGTGCCGGTGTAGTAGAAGGTGCTGGAACTGCCGTGGTCGATGGTGTGGATACGGTGCAGGTCTTTGAAGATGCACTTGCGCGCGAAGGCTTTCATCACGTCGAGTTTGTAGTTGGTGATGAACAGGGCGCGCGCTTCGGCGGCGTTTTCGTTGGCGGGGATGGTGCCGTTGTTTGCACCGAGCCACATCGGATTAGCGAGGACGTTGGTTGCGGGTATGGATATCAGTCTCCTTTAGGAAATTTTTACTGCTTCAAAAACGGCGTTTTCATTAAACGCATATTGAACACTTTGGCGTATTCGGGGTCAGTGTACATGCGCGGGTCTTCCTGCGCGGCGACAGCTTCGTCGAGGGTCTTGAAGCCCGTGACGGCGACGGCAGAATCACTGTCGTTCCCCTCATAATCGTAGCCGTCGTCTGGATACTCATGATTGTAGCGGTACAAGAGCGCTTCGACGGCCATGCGGGCCGTTCCCATGTCGCCGGAATTGACGGCGAGGTCGTAGGCTTCTTTTTCCTTGTCGCTCAGCGTGGCGCTGGCGAATTTCATCAGCTCGGCATAGTTCTCTTCGCCGCCTGCAATGCCCTTAACGTGATCTACCCAGGACTCGTACAGGGCCTGCTGGCCAGCACAATAGGCGTCGACCATGGAGCGCGGCAGCCCCGCTTTATCGAACTGCCTGTAGGTCTGCTCCGAGAGTTTACCGTCACGGCTGTACTCGGCAACGAGGCTGTCGTAGTCAATGCCTTTGGACGCAAGGAAAGAGACTACAGACTGCGCCTCAGCCGCATTTTCAGCCAGCTTCTCGACAAGCTCTTCTTCGCTCTGTTCTTCTTGCGCGGCACCTTCTTCCGGTTCGTCCTCGGGGACGCCGAGACCTTCTTCGAACTGCTCTTCGCTTTGTTCGGCCTGCGCGCCGTCGTCGAAACCGAACGCGTTACCGCCCGTGTTCTCTTCGACAGCAACGTCGATCTGCTCTTCCGCCATTATTCTTCGTCTTTCTTGACGTAATACGTAACACGCTTGATGCCGTTGCCCATATCGTCTTCGCGTCGTTCGTACTCGTGGACGTTAGGCTGGATCGCCAGTTCGGCGGGGTTGCCGGCCACTACCGTTGCCGCTTTTTTCGTGTTCGCCATCTGATCTTTCCTCCGTAGAATAAAAATAGAATCCCCGCCCCTCCTTAAAGGAGAGGCAGGGAAGTGGGGCGTCGTGTTGCGGTTCCGTTTCGGGTGCATGCTGCCCCTCCACGAACGACGCAGCCCTAATGAACGGCCCAACCAATGAACAGTTGAACTGTTAAGAGATTGGGGACTGTTCTTGATTCTCCGCGTCCATGCGCTTGCCCAGCAAAGCGCCGATCTGGTTGACGGCGTTGGGGGCGACGTTTTGAAGGAGCTGGTTCTGCTGAGACTGTTCCTGTTCGGCTTCGATCTCTTCCTGCGACTTGAGCAGACTCACGCCGTCGATACCCATGCTGTTGGCGAGGGCTTTCATAAAGGCCGACGCGTTGATGTAGGGCAAGGCGACCTGAGGCCCGATGGTCTTGAAGACGATCCCCGCCCATTCGGTGAGGCGGCTGGCGTCTTGTCCCCGGCCCAAAGCGTCGATGCCCGTGACGATCTTTACGCCGACTTTTCCTTCCTGATACTGTTGATCAAGATCAGGAAGAAGAGCGTCTTCCTTCATATACTTCATGCGGAGTTTCACATAAGGATGCTGGAACTCCATCGAAAGCATCGAGTACAGCCCGCCCAGCGCCGTTTCGAGTTCCTGCGCCATATACCTGATCTCTTCTGCCGTAACGCGCTCTGCGTTGCGTTGAATGGCCGAGTTCAACAGATACGCGCGGCTGAGGCGCTGTTGAAGGTTATCGGCCATGGCTTTGGCGATTTGGAAATCGTTGGCTTTCTGTACCTGTACGGTCGAAACTTCCGCGGCGCTGCCGGTGAGAATGGCAAGGTTACCCGCCTCTTCAAGCTGTTTGGCCTTGAGCGTGCCGTTGGGAGAAACAAGAAAAACGACCTTGGCACACGCTGCCGCGCCTTCGACGATGGCCTTGGTCAAAGCTTCAAGGGACTTGTGGTCGCCAAGATACTTCTCGACATAACCGCGACCGTAGCTTTCGCCGGAAACGCGATACATGCGCAGCGGAAGCCAAGGACATTCATCTTTCTTGTAATGACCGTGTTTGCTAACAAACTTACCATCGACTTCCTGTTGCAGCGACCAACCGTTTTCGGTGCGTTTGATCTGCGTGAACAGTTCCTTGTAGCTGGCTTTGTCCTCGGGGCGGCGGTCGTTTTCCGGCGCGTCCGTCGTGGACGTTGCTAACGGCAGCGCAAGGAAACGCGGATCGACTTTTTCCCGGACGATGATCTCGGCGACGTTACCGCGGGGGTCGCGGCTGACGACGTAATTCCTGAGACTGTGCAGACGAATGCCGTCTTTGCGGACGTGCAGCAGGACGTTCCCCGTCACCAGCAGGTGAGGGATGGCTTCGGCGATCACGACGCGGTCTTCGAGCGTTTCGATGTGGTCGCACACCATTTTTTCAAGCTGTGCCAAGCCTTCTTCGATCTGTTGCCAATTTCGTTTCTCTTCCGGCAGCGCCGGGTTTTTCTCGACGCGGAGGCGGAAGGGCGGGCGGTTCGGCGGAAGGATGATATTGAGAATGCGCGAACTGAGGTTGGTCACGCCTTCCGCGCCTACGGACTGGTATGGAGACGCGACCTTCTCGCCCGTCACGCCATCTTTGGGGAATAAATAAGGGTCCGTCAGCGCCGAGCATTGTTCGGCGCGTTGGCAGTAGCTTTCGCGGATACCGGCGAGCAGTTCGAAGCGCGCCTTGAACGTAGTTCGCGCGCTTCGCCGGAGCGCGGCGAGCGTTTTATCTCGGGACATTCAGACCACTGCCGGAAGACGCGCCGCCTGAAACTCCCGAAACGTTGAGATCGGTGCGGTACGAACTCAGCCCTTTACGCCTGATCTTTGTCTGTGCCCGTGTCGACGTCGTTTCCGTATTCGCCGGGGCGACGCTTTCAGGCACGGGTTCGGGCGCCGGAGGCGCGGGCGCTGGCTGAATTTCCTTTGGCTTAGAAAAACACACGATTATGCCCTCCTTTAAATAATTACCTCATTAATGCATTCCGTTGTAAAAACAACGAAATTATGTAATCCGTTGTTTTTACAACGGAATAGACGGCTATGTACGCACAACGCGGTTTGTCGCTTTCGCCAGCATATTCAAGAGGCACAAAGCTTCGGAGTAAACGGTGTCGACCTGCTTGAACAATTCGTCGACCGGGCCGTTGTGGTTGTTCATAGAGTCGCTCACAGACTCTATAAACGAGAGCGCATAATTCACACGACGATACTGCCGCTCCAAAAACGCGGCGCTGTACTGGTTATTCACCGGCAATTTCAGCCTCCTCAAAAGCATCGATAACGTCGTCCACGTTGTTCAGAAGACGCTGCATCATAAGGGCGAAACACGATGAATCCGTGTAAGGGCTGCAATAGATGTCTTCCAGCTGAGCGCGCGCCGAGAGGAACAACTTCGACAGTCGTTCCTTCTCGGCGCGCGTCATGTACGAAAAAGAGATATAAGGATGCGTCATTTTTTGTATCTGTTGGGATCCCACGTTGACAAAAAAGCCGTGCAAACAGCCGCCATATTCTCCGGAGTATCTTTCCCGAACGCGATCAATAAGGCTCCCGAACAAGCGGCCATATTTTTGAGATTCTCGACAAGTGCGTTTTTAGCGGAACACCACTCCTTCTCTTTTTTTGGGGAATGTGCCATCTCGCTGATAAGGCTTTTCTTATGTTCGAATGCCGCGTCGGCAACATTGCAGAATCTAGACAGTGTTTCCATAACTTTTTCGTAAGCGCACCAAAAACGATCGCTATAAATAGCAACACGCGAAACAAGCCTGTTGGTAGGCAGCAGTTCTAAAACCTCTGTGTCAAGCATTTTTGGCATCTCCTTCAACAAACGTACCGACAAAATCGCGCTGCATTATTCGTTTACCCTCTTGATAATATCCAAAACGTCGTCCATAGCGTCGAACAGGCAACGCAACGCATAGGCCAACTTTCCTTCGGTGGTCTTTATGTAAAGTTCTTCGATATCCGCGCGAAAACTGAGAAGTTTGTCATAAAACTCGTCCTGTAACAGCAATACAATCCCTCCAAATCGGCGCTTTATAGTACGGCCCCAACGCATCCAGCTATTTCCTTAGCGATATCGCACGCGCACGTGTACAGCCTGCCCAAGTCAGAATTATTGGAGAAGCGTACTGATGTCTCATGCACTAAGTCTGCGTCCATGCTCGTGTTTTTAAACTCGTTCTTTGCTTTTTTACGCTCAACAAAGCACGAAAGGACAGCATTGGGAAAGGACTTCTTCAGCGTTTCCAATTCGACCTGAAAGCGCAGGTCGTCGACAATAACAATGGACGGAGTGTAAAAATTTTCGTTGGCAAAGTCTCTTTTAACGCGCCGGCATAGGGCTTCGACGAAAATGGCCGGGTAATGGCTGGTGAGGGCCTGCCCGACGTCGATAAGTACACTGCGCGGGACAGTGCCGATCTCTTTGTTGTACTCGTCTTTGTTTACCCAGTTGAATGGCACACCGTACAAGTTGGTACAGAACTCTTTCAGCGGCGCAGCGAGCGGCAGGCGGATTGAGTCGAGGCTGTAAACGCGCGTCAAAACATCGGCGATAAAATCACCGACGGTGGTTTTGCCAGCGTCGTGCCCGTTACCGGCGATAGCGACAATGAACGGCGATGTCTTTTTCACAAAAGGCACAGTACCTACATTGGAGTCCATAAAATAACTTCCTTTCTTTTGAAGTCATAATCCCCGCGGCGGCAGATACGAGCGAGCCGCGCCATGACGAGCGCGTATTCTTCTCCCAGACCTTTTTTGGCGTAAGCCTCGACGACGGCGGGCCACATCTCCCGATACGACGAAAGGCCGTCCAGAACTTTCCGGGCCTTTACCGGCCCGCAATCCGGGCAGCCTTTATACCCGTCGCAGGCGTCGCCCGTGAGGGTCTGGAACATATGATTGTAATCGGCCTGCGCTTCTGTCGTCTCGCGGACTTCCCAATCGCGAATGTCGCAGAATTTAGCCGGGACTGTCTTGAAGTCTTTGTCCGCGCTGACGATGATTTTCTCGCCTTCAATAATGTACGGCGACGTGGCGAGAATGCCGAGTGAGTCGTCGGCTTCAAGACCGGGGCGCAGGAAGGTTTCGTACTCTTCCGTCATCCATGCTTTGAGCTGTTCCAGCACCAAGGGGCGGCGCTTGTCTTTTCGATTAGCCTTGTATTCCGGCCAGATACGGTAACGGAAATTGCGCTTGGGACTCAGCGCGAAGACCGCGTCGTCGGCCGTGATCTTGTCCCGTATCTGTTCGTACTGCTCCTGAAACAGCGCTTTAGCTTCCTTGAGATCGGAATGGAGGGTCCAAACGCCTTCCGACCATTCGATAGCGTGTTCGCAAGCGCAAGCGACTTTGTAGGCAATAATGTCGCCGTCGATAAGAAGCGTCAACTTGCCATCAGGCATACTCAAGATACTCCCTAACATCAGCGCCGTTTGTCATGTAACGCGCAAAGTCAACGATATAAGGCGCGCCGAAACGTTTGTACATGTATTCGACAAAGCGCGCGTGAAGACCGACGTCACTGCCGGACCAATCAACAGGCCTGGGGCAATCGAAGTCGTTGTAATAGTACGCCGTCTCCAACAGAAGATCAGGTTCTTCGTCTCCTCCCCAGCCGTCTTCGAAGAATGTGTAATCTCCATGTTCGTCGTCTCGGGAAGCCAAGCTGTCTACGTTGTCGCCGAAGCACTTTCGATGCAGCACCACCAGCTCTTCGTCGGTGAACTGCGGGAGCCACTTCAAATCATTCGCCATATTCATACCATCCGTAATCTTCCGGTTCCAGCCCGAGTTCTTTGCAGACACGCTTGAAATAACGAGACTGTGGAGAAATCCCATAACCGCACCAGCGCGCGACCGTACTGAATGGGACGCGCATGTACCAAGCAAACTGGCTTTTGGAAACACCAAGTCCGACCAGAGCGTCGGAGATGTCGTCGGCGATCTTGCCCAAACGGGCGGCGCTGTCGTGGCATACCATTTCGCGGCCTCCTAAAACGGCGCAGTGTTCCGCATCTTGCGCCGCCATTCGCTGAGCGCCCGCCAAACGTCGATCGAAGCGCGCTTTGCAGCTGCGGCGTAACTCACATTGACAAAATCATAATCGTTGCGGGGCTTTTCGCTGCATGCGTTTTTTAATGTGTTCAAGCGCTCGACGAGTCTGTCGATTTCTGCGAGTAAATCAGCGGTTATTTCACAAACAAAATCACGTGACGAAAACACCATCATCCCTCCTGTTCGGACTTATTGGCCTTATTGAGGAATCTGTCGTAGATGTACGCGACGTTTCTCATTTTGCGTCCATACCGTTACTCTTTGTCATAATCCTTCGTCAAGTCCACGGGCGCGTTTGTCGTACCGAGCAGATGCTCGTGCCAGGCGTAAGGGATGCACTGCTCCCACACACAATTTACGCACTCGTAAGGATAACTACTGCCCCTGACGTATCTGCTAAACACGTTGGCGCACCATACCTCATTATCGTTGTTTCTCACAAGCACCTGCTCGAACGGCTTGAATTGGTACTTCTCCGGCTTCGGCGCTTCTGCGAGGTCGAGGACGAAGAATGGGAATCTGAAAGAGACAGTCTTGGGCTCCGCTAGTTCGATTCCAAGAGAACTAACGCATGCCCCCGTTACACGCAGAACCTTCCCTACGCTCTTAGTCATCTCCGCGTCCCACAAATTGTTCCAACCGCTTTCACCGCTTACTGCATTTCGTGTCACCCTTACCCAGCTGCCCTTCTTGACGCCGGTAGCTTCGAGCCACATTTTCTGCATCTTCACGTATTCTTCACTGGTCATTTTTCTTGCTCCCTTCCCGTACAAGCGGGTCAAGTATCTGCCACACGTCCAAAGGCACCTGCGCCCACATGGCGTTTACCAAATCCCGTATTTCTTTTTGCGCGTATCTGTTCGTCCCGCGTTTTTCCATAAGCTCCAACAATGTACGCAAATTGAACGTAACGTACATGCGCGTCTTGGCTGCTTCCGGAAGCAGCATGCGCGCGTCTTCGGGTTTCATCCCATATTTTTCGAGCGCTTCCCGGTACGCTTCGAGCGGGCGAAGCAAAGCCCTTTCGCACAACGCCTGTTCTTTGGGGCTGTCGTACGCTTCCGGCAAGACGCAGACGCGATTGAGGAACATGCGGTCTGTCTCGTCTTTTACTCGAGTGAACGTGACATACCGTTGGCTCATTTCGGTACGCGAAATATGTCTGTGACGGGCGAGCTGCAAGGAACAGGCGCGGCTGATGCCGTCAATGTAAAAGGTCATTGTGGCATGCTCGAAAACGCTCCAATGGCCGTTTTCATACAGTGTGCGGACAAGGCGCGCGTCGTCCTCTTCCGCGCCGCTCGCCGGCTGGCATTCTAACGGCGTCGTGCAGACGCGGGCAATCCTCGCCAAGCGAGGTACGCTGAGGTTGCTGCTGTCGACTGGCACGACGAACATTTCAATCGCCCTCCGCGGGCGCAACGGCATCCCCGCTCAAAGCGTTATTCAAACAGCTGAGCAGTCCGAGGACGACGACAAGATCGCGGAATAATTCGTCTTCGGGAATGGCGTCGTATCGCGCGACATCTTCCGTCAGAAATCGAGTAGCAGCCTTAACGCTCGCCCTAATGAGTTTCAGCCCAATTTCTTCCAAATTTGAACTCTCCCGCAAGAGGGATTCTGAATTCAAAGAATAAGCCGGCTTTTCCAAACGCAGCGGTGGCGATTTGTCCAACATGTTCTTCCTCTCCTTCTTTCACCAATAATTGATATTCGTCGTGAACGTGCGCGACTTGCTGGACTTTGTCGGCGAGGCCAGCAGTGGTCAGGTCGTCCCACAGAACGCAGGTGGCTTTCTTGACGGCGATAGCTCCGGCCGATTGCAGCAGCGTGTTGAAAGCACTGTGTATCGAACGGACGTTCAAACGGCGCTTGTCGAGGCCGATGAGATAACCGCGCTTTTTGGCAACGCGTTTCACGTCTTCGATCAGCGACGCTAGCGCCGGGAGGTTCTTCATGAATGTTGCGCGAAGCTCTGCGCCTTTCAAACTCTGCGCAATGTCCTTGAACGTGATAGTTTTATACTGAAACTGTTTGGCAAGTCGAGCGCTGGTCTGGTCGATCTTGCTCTTCGGCGCGGCGGCGAGCAGCGCTTTCGCCTGATCGTCGGTCAGTTCGACGAGTTCGCCGAGCTTATGGTCGCCCGCGCCGTAATTCAGAGCGTAAATAAATCGTTTCGCGACTTTGTTTCGCGCCCACATGTGGTAGGGGTTCTCGGGGTCTTTCTTTTCGCCTTCCGCTACCAATCCCAGCGCCTGCGCGTTGGCCCAGTGGATGTCGCCTTCGAGGATTTTTCTCGCGTAAGCGCCACCATCGTACCGAGCCATAAAATGAGCAAGACACCGCAGTTCAAGGCCAGAAGCGTCAGCGCCCAGAACCGACCAGCCGGGGGGAGCATAGAACAGACTGCGAAACTCAGCGCCCCAAGGAACGCCCACGGCAGGCACCTGAGCCATGTTCGGACTGACATGTGTGCACCTCCCTGTAACGGCTCCGTTGGTGATGACGTGGCCGTGGATACGGCCGTCTCTCCCCACCAGCTTGAGCCACGCGTTGTTGCCCTCGGCGAGCTGTCCGATACGTTTCTGCACAAGGAAATACTCGCTCAGGGCTTTTGCTTCCGGCCAGTCGAGGGCCGAAAGAACTTCTTCATCGACTTTCGGAGTGCCACGTTCGGTGTACTCCTGCGGTTCCCAGCCGCGCGTCTCTCTCAACCGTTCGGCGATATCCTTGCGGCTGCCGGGGTTGAAGGCGGTGATGCGCGCTCTCCAAACGCGCTCGCCTTTGACGTAGCCGCGCTTGGCGTTGTTGACTTTTGGGACAAACCAGTCGCCTTTATCTTCCGGAGGAAAAATGCGCTGCAATTCCTGCGTCAGTTCCTCGCGGCGCTTGGCGAGTTGGGAATAATAAAGAACGGCTTTCTCTTGGTTGAAAGGAAAGCCGTTCTGCTCTTGTTGCAGGATGATTTTCTGGAACTGGTGTTCAAGGTCGATGGCCGTCTGACTGTAGTCCTGCTCCTGTATCCGCTCCCACAGCGCCCTGGTCACAACAACGTCTTGCCTATTGTACGCGCACATTTCCTCGGACCATTCCTGCCAGTCGGTCGTCTCGCCGAACTCGCCCTTCAGCACGCCGAGGCGGTACCCCCACGCTTTGAGGGAATGGGAACCAACTAGCTTTTTCGGAAAGAAAAACATGGGCTGAGCTGGTGTTTTGGCACGACGTATCTCCGTAAAATCCAAATCGGCAAGGTTCGTCCAGATAAGGCGGGAGATCGTCAAAGTGTCGACGACTTCGCCTTTAGGCGCGAAAGAGGGGTAAACCTTTGTCAGCGCGGGGATATCAAACGCCAGAACATTATGCCCGCAAACACAGTCCGCAGCGGCCAGCCGTTCTACTCCAACAGGAATTTGCGGGTAATCCCCACGCGACGAGTAAAGGCGAGACTCGTCAGTCTCTGTATCGTAGATCGTCAGGCAGTGGACTTTTGTGGTCGCGTCGAGAAGGCCGTCCGTTTCAATGTCGAAGATGAGCATTTCGTATCAAGATAAACGCCTGGCGGCAAAAGCAACCGCGCAAATGACGGACACAGCAAGAAACGCAAAACAAGAACACCACAACACCGGCGCCCAGCGCGCGTTGAATACCATCACTTCCGCTTTTGCCTGAATCAACGGCTGCACGGCCGCCAGCACTTTTTCAACAATAGTAAGCAACATCAGAAATCTACCTCCCCTTCCAAAGGCTGTTCAACGCTTTTTTCAGTCTTTCGCCCAGCGTCAGTTTGTGCAGGCGCAGACGCCCGTCGCTGTTCCGAAACTCGTAGCGGCCACTGCGTATCTTGTTCTTTAACGTTGTTTTCGAAAACATTGCCTCGATTTTCCTCCCTGAACGGGTCGTCTTTGTCCTGTACTGCAAGGAGACGGCCCGTGCGGTTGTCATACAGCAGGGTGTCGGCAGTACCGACAACGCCTGTGAAGCGGTTCTTCAACACGTTCAGGCGGCTGTAATTGCCTGTCTCTTCATCCTGCTGGTTGCGGGACAGGGAGACGACCATATCGGACAGCTGTTCGAGGCCGCCTGAACCGCGGAGATCGGTCAGCGCCGGTTTTTTGCCATCGTTCCATGAAGCTCCCTGTGCGGGGCGCTTGAGATGGACGACGCCGAGGACGCCGATGCCTGTGTCTTCCACCAAACTGCGCAGCGCCGTCATCAGCATGTCGATCTGTTTGCGCTCGCTCTCCCCGGCGTCTCTTAATCCCGACACGACGATACTGATGTGATCGAGGACGAGGAAATCGATGGCGCAGGAAACAGCCATATAGCGGATGCGGCTCATGAGCGTGTCAATGTCGGTGGAGCCAAAATGATCGTACAAATAAAACCGCCCCTCTTGGCCGATGGTGTGGTCGTAAGCGTCTTTCAATGCTTCTTCGCTGACGCCTTCACGGGTCAAGTGGAGCGGTTTGTTCAGGTAGATCGACAGATATCTTTCCGCAGCTCGACGTTTGCTCTCCTCCAACGCCATAACGCCGATGGTCAGCTTGTGCTGCGTCATGAAATGGTACGCTATTTCATGGACGACGGTTGACTTGCCTATTCCGGAACCGGCGGTGAAGAGCCACAGTTCTTTTTTACGGATGCCGTCCGTCATCGTGTTGAGTTTGGGAAACGGCGTCGCGTAGCCTTTCTCCGGCGCTTTCGTCAACTCATCCCACAATTCGATTCCGGAAACGATTCCGTCCGGACGATAAGGGGCGGCTGACCAGATCGCGCTGATCAGTTCGGCGGTCTTGCCTGCTTTAAGCATGTCGTTAGGGTCTTTCAGCGGCAAGTACATGATGAAGGCTTTGCCGGGGCTGAGTACCTGCGCGGCTTCGTTCGCCGCTTTCCGTCCCGGTTCGTCCATGTCAAAGCAAATGACGACTTTTTCGAAAGACTCAAGCCATTCAAGGTTGTCTTTGAATGCACGCACAGCGCTTGTCACGCCGTTGGGCACTGAAACAACCGGCCACCGGTTGCCCTGTACTTGCGACACGCTGAGGCAGTCGATCTCGCCTTCGGTGACGATAACCATTTTTCCGTGGTCGTTCCACAACTGCTGGCCGTAAAGCTTCACGTTCTGCGGAGAACCGCGCCATCGGAATGTTTTGTCTTTTCCGCGGAGGTGCTGTGCTACAGGTTCCCCGTTCTGGTCATAGTAGGTCGCGACTTGCCAGACGTTAGTACCGTCATCAGCGACGCCGTAGCTGAATTTGCGACAGGTGTCGATGGTCAGATCGCGGGCTGTCAGCGGCAGATATTCGATGTCTTTGATCAGTTCGGCGGGCATGTGCGTCCGTTTCGCTCCCGTCGCTTCTCCGGCTATGTTGCTCTGGCAGGAGAAGCAGTACAAATGGCCGTCCGAGTATAATGCCGCCGCGTCGTGGCTCCCGCAGACAGGACAGGCAATGTGCGCTTGAACGGTCGCGCTGTTTGACATTTAAGCCAATCCATAGGCCCCATAGATGGCCTTGGAAGGCTTGAACTTTGCTCGGAGAGTCTTATGCCCTTCTTTGACGAAGCTCTCACCTGTACGCGGGTTTTTATAGGTCTTGTCTCCCACTTCCGAGAGTGTCGTCGTCAGAATGCCGACGCCGCGAAGGTTTACGCGTTCTTCGTCCGTGAGCGCCTTGGCGACGACGGCGAGGAAATTCTCGATGTCGGCGAGCGCCTGCGCGCGCGGTTTGGGGTAACGGCTGTTTTTGCGGTACTGCCTGATAAGTTCGTCAGTATTCAATCTCGATTCCTCCTTCTTCGAACGCCGTGCTGTTTCCGTCCAGCCACTCGGGCACACGGAAGCACGGGCAGTCTTTTACGGCGAGCTGGTTGTGCCCGACGACTTTCGTGACGCCGTATTCTTTGCAAAGTGAGACGACCAGCGCCAACAACGCCTCCCATTGTTTTTCAGTGTAGTTCGCTTCGGGCTTGCCGGTGTCTTGATTGAGGCCGCCAATCAGGCAGATTCCAATACTGTTGGCGTTGTAACCTTTGGCGTGCGCTCCGGGCTGATTGACGGGGCGTCCGGTTTCGACCGTGCCGTCGCGGCGGATTACATAGTG
This sequence comes from Pyramidobacter piscolens W5455, assembly GCF_000177335.1. NCBI lineage: Bacteria > Thermotogati > Synergistota > Synergistia > Synergistales > Dethiosulfovibrionaceae > Pyramidobacter > Pyramidobacter piscolens. Next base: position 12,021 of record NZ_ADFP01000121.1, on the reverse strand, counting down.
ATAACCGATGGAAAGGCCGCTCGCGGGATTGTAAAAGCCGCGCTGGCGGTGCCAGATGTTGATTTCTTTCGCGCCGACGTTCATGGACGGTTTCGTCGCGGCGCAATGGATAACGATCAAGTCGATTTTACGCAGTGTGTACATCTCCTTTCTCTTCGTACAGCCACTCAACCGGGATTTTTTTCTCGGCCCATTTAAAGCCGTTCTTCGTTGCCCACTCGCCATAGGTTGTCTTAGACGTTTTGGTAAGTGTTTTTCGCGGGGAGGAAAAGATAAACCGAATGTCGAGATTTGGGTTGGATTCTTTGACATGGAGCATCTTCGACCGGTCTTCGGGCGGGAAGTACCCTTTTACTTCGATGATAGTCTCGTTCGGAAGGATAAAATCTGGCGTATACGTGTGTTTCTCGGCGTATTCGATCTTGGGTGGTTTATCGCAGCCGAAAAAACCATATGATTCAAGTTGCGCGCCGACCTCAGTCTGAAAGCGCGAAGTGCCCGCGCCTTCGTGCGGACGCCGCCCGCGTTTTTTAGGGAACAGGATCACTTAAAAATCCCCCGTTTCCTGCGATGCGCGCTCGCGATACGATACAGGCTGTGCAGTAGTGCCTTCGTATTTGTCCTCATCCGCAAACTGCGCTGTCTCATCGTGCTCATCGGCACTGGCGACACTATACCCTTCTTCTTCTCCGAAGCCATACGTCTTGGCGTCGCGCTTGTTGTATTCCACGAGGTCAAGAACTTGCAGCGCGTCGAGACGGATGGAGATGCCATAGCCGATCGGGCTGGCGTACGGGAACGCCGTGACGGCGAGCTTGATTGTCGAGCCGTTGCCGATAAGGCGCTTGGGCTCTTCGGGGAAAGGCACGCCCTGCGCGTCGCAGACGAACGGGCTGAATGTCCAGTCTTTGCCCTGTTTGCTGGTGCCGGAAGCTTTCGCTTTCGCCCGGATGGCGTATTCGCCGGTAGGCTCGCCGTTCTTGTCGAACCAGTCGCCGTGGTTCTCGTCTTTACGGGGCGGGAGTTCATTGCGCTTTCTCGGGTTTTTGTTCTTGGCGGCGTTCTCTTGCGCCATGGCTTCCGCTTCGGCCATCAGGGCTTCGAACTGCCGTTCCAGTTCGGCGACCTCGGGGTTGTCCTTCGATAGCAGAATTGTCGCGGAGTAATCGCCACGCTCGTCGAACTGATAATCCGGTTCGAACACGCGACAAAACAACGCCTTGCCCGCGGGAGTCGTACCGACCAACCGTTTGAATCCGTTCTTGTCCACTTTTTCTTTCAACACTGTTGTCAATCCTCCAATTCGTTTTTCATATACGCTTTCAAGGCTTCGAATGTCGCCTTGGGATAACCGCCTGCTTTTTTGATGAGATTCGACGCGAGGTTCATCAACTCCGTTGGCCGGATAGAATAGCGCTCGGCCAGACACAGGAAGAGGGCGCACGACGACATCAACTGCGTGTCATGCGACAGGTCTTGGATATTGTTCAAAATCTGCATGACCGTTAAGGACACATTGTGCATCGACGCATTGGCACATTTTGCATAAAGATCGACGGGAACCGGAATCACTTCATCACCCCCAACACAATGAGATATGTTAAATATAATTAAACCAATCCTTAAACAATCTTCGTTATCGATGAACCGTTAAGTTATTGTTTAAGACGGTTTAATTTATACCTAGGTTTATAACCTCCAAGGTGTCGTTACCAAGGGTTTTACAAAAACCGTCTGGTTACGAGGATCGCGGTAGCGATCCGAGTAGACGGTTTTTGTCGGAGAAATAGGTAATATTGAAAGAGCTTTAACTCATTCTTAGTAATTCCTGTTGAATTATTAAGATATAAGTTATTGCCCCCCCCTACCCCCCACGGGCGTCTTCCCCGTCTCGTGCATTACGGCCCCCCAATTCGTAACGCAAGGTTGCAGGCGAGGAAGATGAGAATTTAAGCAGCACTTTGGAAACCATTTTCCAAAGTCCGTTCGTGAAACTGCTTCTCTCACTAGTGCACCTTTTTCAGGAACGGCGGTGTTTTGGTCAAAATAACTTTGCCATTTGCAAAAGGTGCACTATATATGCGATTACGAAAACAGAAACTTGGCTTTCAAAATATCGTCGGGACAAAATGTGTTAATCATCGGTATTTTGGGGAGTTTGCGCTCATCACCAGAAATTAACAATGGTTTAATATGCTCGACAAAATCTTCCAGAGGTTTGTGTTTTGTGTATAATTGCCAGAATTGTTCACGGAGAATCTGAGCAAATTCTTCGGTTTTACCGGCATGAACACCAAGGCTGTCGTGAACTAAAGCGAAAGAAGTTATTCTGGATTTTTTAGCTGCGCAAACAGAAAACATCAGGTGCGAAGCGTCAAGAGAATGGATGAAATTTGGCGCAATCCCCGATACCTGCTTGGCTTTGTTGATGTAAGGGCTATCGTGGCTGTCCTTCAACAGAACCGCACCTCCCGAAGCTACCCAACATGGCATTTTGTTTTTGACGATGATGCTGCCTTGGAGCCGTGTCTTGATGCGCTTCATGTCGGTCAAATAGTAACTTTGCTGCACGACGAAACCGCTCGGCGCTACCCATGCGACGGGGGTGCTGGCTTTCGCAACGAGGTTGGCGACGGTCTTGAGGAACTTCATGCCTTCCCGCGCGCCTTTTACGACTTTGGGGATAGCATGCCAAACGGTCGTCGCCGCGTACATAAGCAGGCTTTTTACTTCTTTGGTGTCATATTGTTCGATTTCCGTGCGTTCGCTGAGAGCTTCGCAGACGTACTCGCGGGCGGTCTGAAACGTCGAACCGTAAGGGAGTGTCATGACAGCGCGTTTGGTGATCTTTCGGTCCATTAAGTTATGGGCGAGAAGGAACATGGCGTACTTGGCCTTGTCTGCGTCGGCCCCCGTTGCGTCTTCCCGGAATTGTTTGACGGCCTCTTCGGCGACAAGGCCGTAGATGTCGGACTTTTTATGTTGATTGGGGAGGCATTTGACGTTTGTCGCGATTGCGCCCACTTCGTCGCGGAGCATAGCTGAATAGTGTTGGATTCCTGAACAGCTGCCGTCGAGGCCGACAGGGGTATGGGACAGGTAACCGTCGCCTTCCCTGCAATAGCCGTCCCACTCGATGCAGGCGGCGAGGAACATGAACGGAGAATCGGCTTCGGTCCACTCTCTGTGGATCAGGGGTTCGTTGGCACAGTCGCGAATCCACTGCGTGTTGTCTTTCGCCCATTGAACGCGCTCGTCGTAATCTACTTTGTCGTTGCCCCAACAGTTAGCGACGTGGACAGCGAGCCATTTTGCGCCGTGTGCGCCCAATGGGACGCCGTCCGCAAATTCCAAGATGCCTTTTTCCCAGTCAGTCCCTTGAGGCGTTAAATTGCCGACCGGGTAAAGGCGGCCTCTGAAATCGGTTTGATATACGTAATAGAATCGTTCGTCGTTTAGAAGCAGTGCGGCGATTTCCATCGACATGCCGAGGCGGAGCCTCTGGCCTATGGCCTTGGCGTTTTTTCGATATACGGCTCGTGCAAGGCCCTTCCAACTGTCGAGTACTTCCGGGCTTTGCAGGCATTCATGTTTGACGCCTTCGACGATTTTCGCGCCGCATTTAGGGCAGTTCGGCAGGGGGAGTTTGTCAGCGCTCGGCAGTCCTGCAACAGCTTTTCCTTCGTGTACGAGTTCGGTTAAAACGGTGTAGACGCGCTGGTTGATACGCCACGCTGTGTCTTGGGCGGCGTTGACGGCCTCAAAGACGGTGGCGAACTGTTCCGGCTGGTTGAGAATTTCTTCCTGATACGCTTCATTGCGGTTTTTGACGAGTGGGAGTTGACCGCCGTAGACCGTCCAGTAGCCGCCGTTTTGCGTGTTTGTCCAGTGTCTTGGAGGGATCGGCAAAGGCAAATAAAAGCCTCCTTTAAGCCCAAGAACTGCATCGGCGTTTCCTACCCATTGAAGTAGTTGCGCACTGGGCATGAGTTTGTACCCTGTTTCCGAGATGTTTTTATTGCCGGAATAGGGAATACGGATAACATCAAATAAAGATGTTTTGCTCAAAACGATGGCTGCCAGTGTTGACGCCATCCAGTAGCGATAGCTGGTAGACCATTTTTCCCACTGCGCCTCCTTGTGCGGTTTGCCGCCGTAAACGCCGTTCGCATAACGGTTCATGGCGACTGAAAGACCAAGCTTGATCCACAAGGGGTCGGATGTGTTTTCCTTTTGACGGTTCACGACGGCTGTAAAAAAACGCGGCGCGGCTTTTTGCCAGAAATTGATTCGGGCTTCTTCTTCGCAGGCGCTCGCGATCGCAGCGTAAACATGTGTGAGAGAGCGCCCTTTAGTGCTCTCATCGAGCATGACCGTCAACGCGATATAACAGTATGCGTCAATGTCTTCCTTGCTAAATTTCAAGATATGGTTCTTATGCGGGGTGGCCTTGCCATCGGTATTTTTGAGGTTGTTCGCGACAGCGCGCGCACAGTCGGTAATAAAGGGGAGCGTGCTTGCCATTAGACTACGGAGCGGTTTGTGTTTTGACCAGACACCGTCTTCGAAGGCTTTCCGGCTGTTGTCTTCAATATCGGCAATGTGTTGATTTCGTATTGTCTTTTCTCTTTCCAAAACTTTTTCGTATTCGTCTGGAAGTTGTAGTGATAAGAATTCGTTATGTGTATTCATTTTAACCTCCTTGTAAACTGTAATTGAAGTATAGCATTATGGAATCTATTTGTATAGATTACAATGCTTTTATGCGATACTTCAAAATACAGGAAATACGTTGGCCTTTTAAGATAAACAACAAGGGAGATACCTTATTACCGGCGTCTCCCTTGTTGTAAATATGGCGTTTTTTGTTGTAAAAATACGATATGTCGTTTTAACACATTGAAAAGCAAACAATAATTCTTAGGTTTTTATTGTGGAAATTGTTCTAAAAAATGCGAAAAGGGACTCAAAATCCCCCGTGGGCAACCACGTGAGGGTTCGAGTCCCTCCTTAGGCACCATTTTTTCAAATTGCAAAGGACTTGTCAATGCAGTTACGACAAGTCCTTTTATTTTTTACGACATTTTACTCAAGCTTTATTCCAACAATTTCGTCATTCCGTAGAGATCGTCCGGCCAAAGATGGGCGTACCTTCTGGTCGTCATTAAATTTCTTGAGGCTCTTGTCGGCCGTGTCGGCCTCGGATTTGAGCTCCACAGGAAAAATGTCATTTTCTCTCTGACTGTGGGGTAGCCCGCCGCCTTTTGAAAAAGGACGAAGAAACTTGACCGATCACCGGTGCGGGAAGGACGAGCGCCAGGACATGAAGGATCTCGGCGCGAAGCTGAAAGGAACGTCATGAGCCCGCTTTCTTCGGCGCCGGTGAAAAAGTTTCGATTCAGTGTATAATTTTATGGCAGAGGCCGGAATTCGCGTGATGTGTGGCGGCTGACAATCTTTCACTGGAGGAAACAACCATGAACGTTCTCCTTACCGGCGGGGCCGGTTTTATCGGGTCGCATACGGCGGTCGAATTGATCGCGGCGGGACACGGGGTGGTGATCGCCGACGATCTGAGCAACAGCTCGGCGGCGGTGATCGAGCGGCTGGCGCGGATTACGGGTGCGCGCGTGCCGTTTTACCGGATCGACGTGGCCGACAAGGCGGCGCTGGCGCGTCTCTTTGCGGAGCACGATCTCGACGCGGTGATCCACTTCGCGGGGCTCAAGGCGGTGGGCGAATCGGTGGCCAAGCCGCTGCTCTACTACCGCAACAATCTGGACACGACGCTGGCGCTGCTGGAAGTCATGGCGGCGCACGGCTGCAAGCGCTTCATCTTCAGCTCGTCGGCCACGGTGTACGGGATGACGAACACGGTTCCGTTCACCGAGGACATGCCGGCCGGCGGCTGCACGAATCCCTACGGCTGGACGAAGTTCATGATCGAACAGATCCTGCGCGACGCGGCCGCCGCGGACGCGGGGATGGCGGCGGTGCTGCTGCGTTACTTCAACCCGATCGGCGCGCACGAGTCGGGGCTGATCGGCGAGCAGCCGCAGGGGATCCCCAACAATCTGATGCCGTATCTGTGCCAGGTGGCGGCGGGCAAGCTGCCGCAGCTGCGCGTCTTCGGCGACGACTACCCCACGCCCGACGGCACGGGGGTGCGCGATTACATCCACGTGGTCGATCTGGCCAAAGGGCACGCGGCGGCGCTGGATTACGCCGCTTCGCACCAAGGTGCCGAGGTGTTCAACCTCGGCACGGGGCACGGCAGCAGCGTGCTTGATCTGATCCGTTCGTTCGAGCGGGTCAACGGCGTCGAAATCCCTTACGCGATCGCGCCGCGCCGCGCCGGCGACATCGCCGCGTGCTGGGCCGACGCAAGCAAGGCCGAGCGTCTGCTGGGCTGGAAAGCGCAAAAATCGCTCGACGACATGTGCCGCGATTCCTGGAACTGGACGAAGAAGTCGCTGCGATAAAAACATCAAAGAGCTCATCAAAAACACGCCGCGCCCGTCGCGTTTTGAAGGAATGATTCAAAACGCGACGGGCGCGGCGTCGTCTATCCCGAACTGCCGGCGGGAACTCGAAGCCCCCGCCGGCTTTCGATGCGGGAGCTCACCAGTCAAGGTCAAGGCGGCCGCGCACGTATCGTTCAAATATCCATGTCTCTTCGCAGCCGCGCAAAAGGCTGCAAAGCTCCTGCCGAAGCTCTTCCTTGGACAGTCCGTCGATGCAGCGCCGCAGTTTTTCGTCCAGATCTTCCCGACGCCGCGCCCCCACTTCGCGGCCGCTCGTCGCCAAGGGCACGAAGCGGACTTCCGGCGACTTTGCGCCAAAGTCCGCGTCCTTTGTCTCCCTGTGATAAACTATGTCCGTTCCGCAACGTCACATTCAATGAGGAGATCGTATTCATGTCGTTCATAAAAGATCATGCGCGCTTTTTCAAGGGTGCGGCGCTGACCGCCGTCTTCGCTCTCGCGGCGGCGGGAACGGCGGCTCTGGCGCTGATGCGCCGGGTCTGGGGGCCGGTGTCGATGGAACAGATCCTGTTTCATCTGGACGTGCCGCTGACGGGCGGCGTCGACGCCCATCTGCGCCGTCTCATTTTCGCCGCGGGCGCGGGCGCGGCGGCAGTCGTGATTCTGTACGGGCTGTTCTGCCGTTTCTGCCTGCGGCGCGGCCGGCGCGGCGCGGGCCTCGTCGCGGCGCTGGCGCTGGCGGGTTTCGCGCTGTACGCGGAACAGAGCGTCGGCGTGGCCGGGTTCGTACTGCGTCAGTTCCAGAGCACAACGCTGTTCGACGCCGTGCCCGAACCGGCGGACACGCGCTGGTCGTTCCCCGGCGCCAAGCGCAATCTGCTGGTGATCCACATGGAGTCGATCGAGGACACCTTCAACGACGCCGTGGTCATGGGCGCGCCGCTGCTGCCGGAGCTGGCGCGGCTGCAGAAGGACCATCTCCATTTCACGGGCTTCCGCCAGGTGCGCGGCACGACCTGGACGACGGCGGGCGTGACGGCCTCGGACTTCGGGCTGCCGCTGCTACTGCCGATCGGCCACAACGACTACGGCGACTACGAGTCGTTTTTGCCCGGCGCGCTGAGTATCTTCGAGGTGCTGGAGCGCAGCGGTTACGCGCTGGAGTTTATGTTCTCCAGCGATTGTTCGTTCGGCGGCATCGAAAATCTGATCCGCACGCACGCGGAGCGCCCCGTCGTCAAGGATCTGCGCTGGTTCAGCCAATACCGCTCCGACGTGGAACAGAACCGCGGCAACGGCTGGGGACTGCGCGACCGCTATCTCTACGAGCGGCTCAAGGAAGATCTGGCGCTGCGCGCCGCTTCGGGCGCGCCGTACGCTTTTTTCGTCGAGACGCTCGACACGCACGGGCCGGACACATACTACTTTCTCGACCCCGACGTCCGCCCACAAACGCGCTGGCACGACTTTCGCGACGTGATCCGCGCCAGCAGCCTGATGATGGGCGAGTTCATCGACTGGGTACAGGCGCAGCCGTTCGCCCGCGACCTGACGATCGTCGTTCTCGGCGACCATCTCTGGATGGGCGACGCCATCGCCGGGCGTCCGCTGGGGGACGGACGCGCCGTGCTCAACCTGTTCATCAACGCGATCCCGCGCCCGGAGCGCGAGGGCGAACGGCTTTTCAGCGCGCCGGATTTCGCGCCGACGATTCTCGAAGCCATCGGCGCAAATCTTCCCGGGCGCCGTTTCGGCATCGGCACGTCGCTGTTCAGCGCGTGCCCGACGATGATCGAGGAACTGGGCGAAAAGGCTTACGTCGCCGAACTGGGCAAGACGTCGGCGCGCTACAACCGGTTCTTCAAGCGTCCCAAAGATTCTTTCGCCCGGCACGCGCCGCCGAAAACGAACGACTTTTCCAAGGGCGCGCCGAAGATCGTCTTTTCCGAACCGGAACTGTTTATGAGGACCGGCGGCAGCGGCGATTTTCAGTGCGCGGTCTTCAATTCAAGCGACAGCCTGCTGTCCAGCGCGGGAGATGCGCCGCTGCGGATCCGCGCGTCGGTCTGCGCCGCCGACGGCCGCAACATGCCGGAATATGCGCGCACGTTCCCGCTGCCGCGCAACCTGCCGCCGCAGGACGCCGAATACCTGCAGGCGTCGATCCCCGTGCCGCCGGAAGGAACGTACCGCCTGCGGCTGGAATTCGTCGACGGAAAAGACCGGCCGGTCGCCGCCCATGAAACGCCGCTGCGGACGGCGGCGCAGTGGCCGTACGCAGCCGGGAACGGCGGCGTGCCGCAGGACGAACGCACCGTGCTGGACGGCGGCGCGCCCTGCGTGGCCTTCGCGGGCGCGATGGAAGTCTATTGCCATCGGGACACGCTCTTCTGCAAGCTGCTGGACGGGCGCCTGTCCGCAAAAGAACTGATTTTGCGCGCCCGCCGCGGCGGGCAGACCGTCGAACTGACGCCGCGCGAGCTGCGCCGCGCATCCGACCAAAAATTCCGCTGGGCCGCCGCGCCGTTGGACGGAGCCGGTTTTGAATATCTGGAAGCGGGGTGGCGGCGCGACGGCGCGGAAAACGCGCGCCCGTTCAGCCTCCTCCCCGCGGCGAAAAGCGCGCCGCTGCGCGAGGAGCAGGACTTCTACGCCTATGTGCGCAAGCTGTCGCGGTCGAAGGCGCTGATCCTCGCCGCCGTCAACGCCCCGGGGCGGGAGCCCGGCCTTCTGGCCATGCGGGACGGTCAGATCCTCACGCTTCAGCGCGGCGAGCCCGGCACGGCGCTGCACTTCGACGGCGAGGAAGGCGGCGTTTACCTCGACCTCAACACGTATGACGAGGCCACCACCGCCCAGTCGCGTACCCGCGCACGACTGTCAATCCGCGTGAACGGCCTCGAATACTCCTGGGCGCAGCAGGGCACGAACTTCGTCGTCTTCGATCCCGCCTGCGGCGAAGTGATCGACCGCGCCGCAAGCGCCGCGCCGGTACCGCTGGACGAACTGGCGCCGCTGCTCGCGGGCGCGCCCGCGACGACGCGGCATCCCGGCGGCGAAACGCCCAAACTGCGCCACCGCCCCGTCGATCATCGCGTTCCCATCGAAAAGGGGGCGTTTCTCGCCTCATGGCCCGACGGGCCATACGTCGCGCGCTCCGGCGGCCGGCTTTACTTCCAGACGCCGTGGGAGCAGGCCTTCAAAATCAAACTGATCGGCGGTCCAGAAAGCGCGGGTGCCGCGCCGCTGGACGGCGCCGTGTCGGCCGGTTTCGACGGCGTGATCTCCGCCCTGACGGCGCAAGGGCCGTGCGCCGACGTCGGATTTATCGACGCGCAGGGGCAAAAACGCGTGCAGTCCGTCGACCTGACGCCGCTTTTTCTGGAAACAGACTTCTGCCGCTATCTGCGGCGGCTGGCCGATCCCGATTACGTCGTGCTGATCTCCGTGCTCGACGAAGGCGCGCGCCGCCTGACGGAAACGCACCGCAAGCTCTTCGCGCCGCTGGGGCTCGACCTGTCGCTGTCCGGCAAGCGGCGCTGGAGCTACGCGGCCGTCAGCGACGGCGGCAAAAAGATCTACGAAGAATGCACGCCCGGCCGCATCGACACAACCGTCGACGCCGCGGGGCTGAAGATCGGGCTCGTCAGCACGGGAATGGAGGCCGGTTCCGAGTCGTCGGTCCGGATCGACGGCACGGAGTATTCCGCACAGTCGCTGGGCATGAACATCGTCGTCTACGACAAAAAACGACGGCGCGTCGTCGACAGCGTCGCCTTCAACACCTACGCCGACCTCTCCGCCTCGCGCAAAGACCCCGCGTTCAAACGGTGAAAGCAAAGCGGCGAACCTCGAATGAAGCGAGGTTCGCCGCTTTTTATCCGTCTGTGTTGAGAGTGATCCACAACTGGCATTTTTGTTCCGGCAAGAGGGAATCGCAGCTGCTGGGCACAAGTCCAGGATTTTTGCCGAACATATTTTCAAATGGTTGGTACAGACAAAATCCACGCAGTAAAAATTGAGTTTCTCCACCAATGCGGGGCTCAAAGTCAGAGATAAAAAGAGAGGGGCCACAGCCCCTCCCGTTTTCACTGCAGCTGCGCTTCAGGCGGCAGCGCGCCTTTCATGACGATCTGCTCTCAAAGCGGCAGGGCACTTGCCAAAAGAGCATCGCTCTTTCTACGTGTTATTACTCAAGTTATGAATTTTTGTCAAATCATTCTCACGGGGAAGACAAAATATATGAAAACTCAAAGCCAGCCTCGATTTTTTCATAATCAGCCCTATCAAAAGCCGGCGTTACGCCTCTTCATTTTCAGCTTGCCAGAGCGCGCCGCACCTTGTCGCGCAGACAGCGCACGCGTTTGCTCACGGCCTGCTGGCTGATGGCGCAGCGGCGGGCCAGTTCCTTCTGCGTCAGGCCGGAAGCCAGGCCGCGCGCCAGCTCGCGCTCGCGGGGCGGCAGGCTTTCGAGCAGTTCGAAGACGGCGTAGCGGCCCTCTTCGTAGGGAACGTCGAAACCGTCGTCCTCGAATTTTTGTTCCAGCGAATCGTGGGCGCCATCCCGGCGCAGCCGCGCGGCCGCGTCGCGGACCCGGCCGCGCAGACGGTACCAGATGAACAGGCTCAGCCGCTGGGGCGGTCGTTCCTCGTCATAGCGCCGCACCAGTTCGAAAAGCGCGATCATGCCCTCCTGTACCAAATCTTCGTATTCGGCGCCGCGCCTTGTATACTGCCAGGCAATCTTTTTCGCCAGCGGCAAAAAGCGCAGAGCGGTTTCGTTCAGCTGCTCTTTGCTCGCAGCGCATCGTTCGCATTCCACTGATCGTTATCCTTTCTCCTCTTGTGAGGTCCAAAACGCCGGAAGCTGCGGGGCTTGCTCCGACTTTATCACAAAGAGTGCTTTAATCGTGATAAATATACAACTAGACTTCATCAAAGTCAAAAAGGATAATTCACTCATCGTCATTACAAAGCAAACATTTGTCGAAAAAAACGACGGCAGAGACGCGCCGATTCGTTCAGGCGTCTCTGCCGTCTTTGGTTTGCGGCGGTAAATTTTTTCTTACGCGAAAAGCTATTCGATCACGCGGCCGTCCACGCCGATGGTGACGACCTGCCAGGGGATGAACTTGCCGCTGTTCATCAGCGCGGCGCGGGCAGCTTTTTCGAGGCCGCCGCAGCAGGGCACTTCCATGCGCACGATGGTAACGCTTTTGACGTCGTTGTTTTTGATGATCTCGGTCAGCTTCTCGCTGTAATCCCCTTCGTCGAGCTTGGGGCAGCCGATCAGCACGACGCGGTTTTTGATGAAGTCGCGGTGAAAGGCGCCGTAGGCGTAAGCCGTGCAGTCGGCGGCGATCAGCAGCGAGGCGTTTTTGAAATACGGCGCGTTGACGGGGACCAGCCTGATCTGCACGGGCCACTGGCTGAGGAGGCTGCGCAGATCGGCCGGCGCGCCCGCCGTCTCGGGCGCTTCCGCCGCGCCGCGTTGAATGGCGCGCGCCATCGAGCCGGGACACATGTGCGGGGCTCC